>JAEZDX010000010.1 GCA_023417975.1 Bacillota bacterium | reverse complement strand
AAACTGTGACTTAGGCGAAAGCTTTGGAAATTATAAAATCGGCTCCGATAAAGAGGTTATACCGTATATTTCTTCTGCCAATATTGCCTGTGGTTTTCATGCTTCGGACCCCGTAGTTATGAATAATACTGTGGGTTTAGCGAAAGAGTATAGGGTTTCGGTGGGGGCACATCCGGGCTTTGCCGATTTGGTGGGCTTCGGAAGAAGAAAAATGGAAATTTCAAATAAGGAAGCAAAACTTATCGTTCAATATCAGATCGGGGCATTATACGCCTTTTGCAAAGCTCATGGAATAAAGCTTGAGCATGTAAAGCTGCATGGGGCACTTTATAATATGGCGGCAAAGGATTTGAATTTATCCTTAGCTGTTTGTGAAGGAATATATGAGGTTGATCCGGAACTGATATTTCTGGCTCTTTACGGCAGCAAAATGATGGAGGCAGCAAAAATTACAGGGCTCAGGGCAGCCAGTGAAGTATTTGCGGACAGAGCTTATAATGAGGATGGTTCTTTAGTAGACAGAAGCAAGCCCGGAGCTGTTATTACGGATGAAGAAGCTGCTATAAAGAGAGTAGTAAGAATGATAAGAGAAAACAAGGTAGAAGCTATAAACGGCACAGACATTAGTGTTAAAGCACATTCCATATGTGTACACGGGGATGGAGTAAAAGCTTTGGAATTTGTAAAAAGGATCAGGCAGACGCTGAAGGCGGAAGAGATAGAAATAGCATCTTTGGCTCAAATAGTGTGAAAGAAGGCCGTGGTTTTGTATGGAAGAATATATGAGAACTTATGTGAAGATAAATTTAGGTGCCATAGGACATAATATCCATGAGGTGAAGAAAAAGGTTGGAAAGCATAAGATGATTATGGCTGTAATTAAGGCCGATGGCTACGGGCATGGGGCAGTAATATTGGGAAATTACCTTAAGGATAAGGTGGACTATTTTGCAGTGGCAGCTTTGGAAGAGGCTGTGGAGCTTAGGGAAGCCGGCATTGACATACCGGTATTGATTTTAGGCTATACTTCTATGGAGCAATACCCGAAGCTGGTAGCCTATGACATAACACAAACAGTATACAATTTTGATATGGCAGAAGCTCTTTCAAAGTGCGCGCTAAAGTATGGAAAAAAGGCTAAGCTTCATATAGCACTGGAAACAGGAATGAACAGGATTGGCTTTAAGCCAGCACAAGAGAGTGTTTTAGCTGTAAAAAATATTGCCAAGCTAGATAACTTATTGGTGGAAGGACTATTCACACATTTTTCCTGTGCAGATGAAAAGGATAAAAGCTATTCCAACATGCAGCTTGAAAGCTATAATAAATTTCTTGAAATGCTGAAAGACAGTGATATTCACATTCCCCTTAAACATATTTGTAATAGTGCAGGAATAATTGAATTTGACGATCATCATTTTGATATGGTACGAAGCGGAATAATAACCTATGGCTTATACCCTTCTGAGGCGGTAAATAAGGATTCCGTAAAGCTAAAGCCAGCATTGGAATGGAAAGCGCATGTAATTAATGTTGCACAAGTAGAAGATGGCTGTGGAGTAAGCTATGGAAAAACCTACGTTACTAAAGCGAGAACAAAAATTGCAACTGTTTCCGTAGGCTATGCAGACGGCTATATGCGGGCATTGTCATCAAAAGGAAGAGTATTGATTCATGGACAATATGCTCCTATACTAGGAAGGGTTTGCATGGATCAAGTGATGGTAGATGTAACGGATATTGAGAAGGTAAACATTGAAGATGAAGTAACTCTTGTTGGACAAGATGGTGAAAATATTATTACTGTGGAAGAATTGGCCGATATGGCAGGAAGCTTTAATTACGAATTCGTCTGCGGAATAGGCAAGAGAGTAAAAAGAATATATGAGTAATTGAAACATATAAAATTTTAGTAGTTGGTGATAAATATGACGGATAATAAGTTTAAGATTTTACAGACTAGTGAAATCTCTGCATTAGTTGAATTTGGAAATAAAATAGACCGGGAAATTAATAAAAAGATAAGAATTTTTTGTAAGTACCTTGATGAAAATACTTTCCTGGGTTTTATTGAGTATGTGCCGTATTACGCCAGCGTTTCAGTAATATACGACCCAATGAAGCTTCGAAGTGAAGAGCCCTTTAAAGTTATAAAGGCAGAACTGAAAGGTATATTGGCAAAGCTTGATTTCTCCGGTGAGTATGAAGAAAATATAGTGGAAATACCGGTATGCTACGGTAGTGAGCTAGGGCCCGACCTGGAATATGTGGCTAAAGTAAATAACCTTACTGTGGAAGAAGTAATACAAATTCATTCAAAGGGAGAATACTTGGTTTATATGATTGGTTTTGCCCCGGGGTTTCCATACTTGGGAGGACTGTCTGAAAAAATACACACTCCTAGGCGTGAAGCTCCAAGAATTGCAATTCCATCAGGTTCTGTGGGTATTGCAGGTTCGCAGACAGGAGTATATCCTATAGAAACACCGGGAGGCTGGCAAATAATCGGCCGGACGCCCTTGAAGCTGTTCGATTTAAACAGTAAGGAAAAAACGCTTTTAAAATGCGGAGATATTGCAAAATTTTATCCCATTTCCTATGAAGAATATATGAAATTAAAGGAGCGACAGCAATGAAGAGTATAACTGTATTGACTCCGGGCTTTTTACCTACAATTCAAGATTTAGGCAGATACGGATATCAAAAATATGGGGTTATTGTCAGCGGCGTTATGGATGCTTATTCCATGAGGCTAGCCAATATTTTAGTGGGAAATGCTGAAAATGAAGCTGTAATTGAGCTTACAATGATGGGGCCTTCCTTGAGTTTGTCAAAGGGAAGCCTTATTTCTATAGCAGGAGCGAATCTGTCGCCTACTATAGATGGTATAGAGGTTCCGATGCTAAGACCTATTTATATAAGAGAGGCCTGTATTTTAAAATTCGGACAGTGCAGCAGCGGATGCCGCTGCTATGTTGCTGCCGCAGGAGGCTTTGATATTCCGATTTTTATGGAAAGCAAAAGTACGTATTTAAGAGCTAAAATAGGCGGTAAAGATGGTAGAGCTCTTAAAAAGGACGATGTGCTTACTTTGGGAGCTATGGGAGAACTGTCTATGAATATAGCAAAAAAGCTGGAGCTTGAGGCTAATGGCAAAGACAGCTTTGTATTTTCCAGGTGGCATCCGAGTAATATAAGGAAGCAAAGCTCGGAAACCGTTACAATTCGGGTTTTTGAAGACAGGCAATTTGATAACGTAAGTAATAAGAGCATAAAGGAATTTTTTAATTCCTCCTTCAGTATAGATTCTAAATCGGACAGAATGGGTTATAGGCTAAATCGACCCAAAATCGAATTAAAGGACAAAATCGAAATGATCTCCGAAGAAGTGTCCTTTGGCACAATTCAAGTTCCGCCTGACGGTAATCCTATAATACTCTTGGCAGACAGAGCTACTGCAGGGGGTTATCCTAAAATAGCTCATGTTGCTTCCTATGATCTTTCCAAGCTTGTTCAGCTAAAGCCCGGAGATAGTGTGAAGTTTAAGAAAATAATTTTAAGAGAAGCTGAGGTGCTTTATTTAAAAAGAGAAAGATATTTGGCGGAATTGAAAAAATCCGTTGAAGCATTGAGCCGTTAGTAAGCAGTAAGAAAGATAATGTTTTAAATCGGTTATATGGAATGGTGATAATATGTATATTAGCTGTGAAGAGGTTTTGTCCTTGCCTGTATTAAGAGCTGCAGAGCTTGTTGCCGGAAGGGAAGGTCTGAAAAAAGAAGTAACCTGGGTCCATGTTGTTGAGCTGCCTAATATAGAACCGTGGATAAATTATGGGGAGCTTGTGTTTCTCACCGGAATAGGCCTGAAAAATTATAGGGAGGAACTTGTTAGTATAGTTAAGGATATATCTAAGAAAAACGGCTCTGGGCTGTTTGTCGGCATAGGGCCATATATAAAGGAAATTCCGGAAGAAGTAATAGAGGCAGGAGATGAACTTGCAATACCCATATTTAAGATTCCATTTGAACTAAAGGTAATAGATATTACTCAAAGTATTTGTAAAATGATATTTTATAATTTAGAAAAAATAAAATCTATGAATGATCTCATGAATGAAGTATTGTTTGGCGAGTTTAAAGAAGAAATTTCTGAAAGAGCCGCCTTTTACGGCTATGATGCTAAAAAAAGCTATAGGGCTTTGATAGTTAATATGGATAGTGTTAATGGAGCTGCAGAAGGGGAAAGAGAAGAAGACATAAAAATATCAGCCAGAGCTAAAATAGAAAGCATTATAAAATATGCAACCGGAAGGTTAAATAAGAAAATTTTATATGACAGGAGAAATGACTCCTTTATAGTTATGGTGCCCGCAGAGGATTTTAGCAACAATGGAAAAGAAGCTGCAGTGCTGGCCAATGAAATAAAAGATAGCATAGCTGAAAAATTAAAAAATGTCACTATAAATATAGGAATAGGAAACTGCTGCTGGGAGCTGAAGGATTTTAGGCAGAGTGTGTATCAGGCAGAAAAGGCACTGAAAATATTGAAAAAATGCAAAAAGGTAAATACAGTAAGACAATACAGTGAATTAGGAATATACAGAATATTGTTTAAGGCTGAGGACGTGGAAGAATTAGAAAGCATATATAACGAAACTCTCGCACCGCTAATTAAACACGATGAGAGCTTTGGTACCGACCTGCTGAGCACCTTAGAGGTATATCTTAAAGAGGATAGGAATTTAGGAAAAGCGGCAGATATGCTGTTTATCCATAGAAATACTATGAAGTATAGATTGAGTAAAATATGTGAGATTCTCGATTGTGATTTTGAGGATGCGATTTTAAATTTTAACATACAGTTAGCCTACAAAATAAAGAGGTTTTTGGAGTTGTAACAAATGGACAAAAGCACCGGTAAAACATTGTCCACTATAGACATAGGCTTGGCTCTATAAATATGATAAATTATGTTCAAGCAGAATTGAATATATTAAAGATTGGTTTAAAGGAGTGTGCAGGCATGAATAGTGAGGAAATCAAAAGTACATTAAAAAAATATAATTTGCAATCTTGGAGCAAGCAGAGGAATATAGATCCTATTTCCGTAGAAAAGGCCCAAGGGATCTATTTTTGGGATTATGAAGGAAACAGATATTCAGATATGTCTTCTCAGCTTGTTAATTTGAATCTTGGCTATGGAAATAAGGCTATTGAAAATGCCATTAAGGAGCAGGTAGATAAATTCTGTTTTATAGGACCTTCCTACGGAGCGGAATCTCGTGCAAAGCTGGCTAAAAAGATAATTGAGTTAATGCCGGATAATATGGGAAAGGTTTTTTTTACAAATGCGGGAGCTGAATCAAATGAAAATGCAGTAAAGATGGCAAGAATATTTACCGGAAAGTCCAAAATATTCAGCCGTTACCGCAGTTATCACGGTTCTTCCTTCGGAGCAGGAAATTTAACGGGAGAACCTAGAAGATACGCATTGGAACCTGGTATACCGGGATTTATTAAATTCTTTGATCCATATATTTATAGAGAAGCTATACAATTTGAAGGTGAGGAAGCGGCAACTAAATATTATTTAGACAAGCTTAGGGAGCAAATAATATATGAAGGACCTGATAGTGTAGCTGCAATTGTTCTTGAAACTATTACTGGTTCAAATGGTGTAATCATTCCTCCAAAAGGATATCTCCCGGGGGTAAGAAAGCTATGTGATGAATTTAATATTTTGATGATTTGCGATGAAGTTATGACAGGCTGGGGAAGGACGGGCAAAATGTTCGCCTTCGAGAATTTTGATGTAAAGCCGGACATTGTAACCTTTGCCAAAGGCGTAACCTGCGGCTATGTGCAGCTTGGCGGTGTTGTAGTGTCCAAGGAAATTGCAGAATATTTTGATGATAATCTTTTATCCTGCGGTTTGACATATAGCGGCCATCCGCTTGCTTGCGCTGCAGGAGTTGCCTGCGTTAATGCATATGAGGAAGATAATATTTTAGCTAATGTTAATGCAGTAGGTAAAGTG
>JAEZDX010000004.1 GCA_023417975.1 Bacillota bacterium | reverse complement strand
ATCTACACCTATGCTGAAACGCGAATCCGGCAAGAAACGTATAATTATTGGTTTTCTTCCGCCTGTGGAGCCAGCCATACCAGCCTCCTCAACCAGACCTTCCTCTATAAGCTCTCCTACTATAGTTGTAACCGTAGGCACACTTATATCCAGATTTCTTGCTATTTCAAGCTTTGTAAGCTCTCTCTCCTCAGACAGCAGCTTAATTATTCTCTTTTTGTTATTGATCTTAATATTGCTCTGATCCAAAGCTACCATATTATCACCACTTCTAACTAATAAATATTGAATAAAGTTCATGCAGTCCAAATGTAATTAAAATCGAAGGGCTTGGTGCTGCATGACCTTATTCAATTTGCGGGCTATGAATTTAAATAATCTTGCTTAATCGTTATATATATATTGGTTAAGTATCGATTCAAGCATTTCCTGTCTACCTGACTTATTAACAATAGCACTGTTCTTCAATGCATACTGTTCAAGAGTTTCAAAGGTAGCCTTTCCTTCAACTATATCTTTACCTATGCCTTCTGTAAAGCTCTTGTATCTTTCATTTACAAAGTTCTCAAGTACTCCGCTTTCAAGAAGTGTATTAGCTACTCTTAAGCCTTTTGCAAAAGTATCCATTCCTGAGATATATGCTAGGAACAAATCTTCAGGCTCAAAGGATGCTCTTCTGACTTTAGAGTCAAAATTCAATCCTCCAGGTGCTATTCCACCATTCTTTAATACTTCATACATGGAAAGAACTGCATCATATATATTTGTTGGGAACTGATCTGTATCCCAGCCTAAGAGCATATCACCTTGGTTAACATCCAAACTTCCAAGCATTCCGTTAATTCTTGCTGTGGTTATTTCATGCTGGAAGGTGTGTCCTGCCAAAGTAGCATGATTTGCTTCTATATTAAATTTAAAGTACTTATCCAATCCATACTTTCTAAGGAAAGCTGTGCTTGTAGCTACGTCAAAATCATATTGATGCTTTGTTGGTTCCTTTGGTTTTGGTTCAATTAGGAATGTTCCTGTAAAACCTATTTTATGGGCATAATCAACAGCCATATGGAAGAATCTTGCCAAGTTGTCAAGTTCAAGTCCCATATTTGTATTCAACAGAGTTTCGTAACCTTCTCTTCCACCCCAGAATACATAATTCTGTCCGCCTAAATCTTTTGTTACCTCCATTGCTTTCTTAACCTGAGCTGCAGCATAAGCATATACATCAGCGTTACAGGTAGTAGCTGCTCCATGTGCAAATCTTGGATTTGTAAACATGTTTGCAGTTCCCCAAAGAAGCTTTTTATTGTTCTTAGCCATAAGCTCTTTAGCATACCCTGCAATTTCATCTAAAATTGCATTGGTTTCAGCCAGGTCTTTTCCTTCCGGAGCAATATCTCTATCATGAAATGCAAAGTACTCAAGTCCAAGTTTGTTCATGAACTCGAAAGCTGCGTCCATTTTTGCTTTTGCAAGTTTTATCGGGTCTTTTTCTCCTGCCCATGGTCTTATGGCAGTACCAACTCCAAAGGGGTCGCTTCCTTCTCCGCATAAAGTATGCCAATAGGACATTGTAAACCTTAAGTGCTCCTTCATAGTCTTTCCGCCTACAACTTCGTCCGGATTGTAATACTTGAAAGCAAATGGATTTGTTGAGTTTTTACCTTCATAAGCTATCTTTGATACTTTGGAAAAATATTCAGTCATTTTATACCCCTCCTTAACGTAATTGTTTTCATTTTCTATACCTTCATTTTACATCACACCAATAACTTTTTCAAGTACTTTTTAAAACCATTTTAAAAATTATTTTATTAACTCATCTCCTTCCTTAATTCTTTCATGCTTTAGCTGCATTGGATTTGCAATTATCAGCTTTTAACCATATTCAAAAGATAACTCACTCTATCCTAGTATGTCTAAAAAGCTTAATATTCACTACAAAAAATCGCACAAAAAATAATCATGTTATTTTGAAAAATATTAGCTTCAAATAACATGATTATTAATGCTGTGTCTTTGTAAAACAATAGTAAATTTACTTTTTTAATTGCTCATCGTAAATTAATTTTGATAGTCCTGCAATTATCTCTTCTGCTGGTTTTTCTTTTGTACTCGGCAGACCCTGAGTGTAAACTACCAAAATATATGGCTTTTCAGTAAAAACTATTGCTACATCATGCGTATAGTTTTCATAATTTCCTATTTTATGGGCACAAATTTCATGAGGAAGATATTTATCAATTCTATCATGAAAGGTGGTGTCCTTCATCACCGACAAAAGATGAGCATAATTTTCATCTTCTCGATTTTCATAAAGCTTTTTCAGCAGCCTAAACTCCTGTTCCGCAGTAATTTTATTTTCCTCTACGTCGGTATTTGTTCCTACGAGTTCATTAGCCATCTGTCTTATGGCTTTGGCACCTCCAAGCCTTCTCTGAAGCATGTGTGTGGCTATATTATCGGAATACTTAATGGAATAATCAAGTAGCATCTGTATAGAAAACGGTTTGGATTTATCCATACCTTGCAGTAATCCTGTACCACCCTCATAATCACTATTTATGTATTGCATTGTCTCATCAAGCTTCAACTTGCCTTGCTTCACCCAATCATATGCAAGCATATTAATTTGTACTTTTACCGTACTTGCTGCTGTAAAAACTTTCTCTTCATTTATTGCTATTTTCTGATCAAAGGTCAAATCATAATAAACCATTCCAACCTTTGACGCGTTGCTTCCCAAGTAAGAATTAATTGCGGCCTCCATATCGGTCTTCCACTTATCAAGCCTTGCTTTTTCTTCTTCCTTTTTCTTTTCTTCTTCTGCCTTTTTCTTTTCTTCTTCCTGCCTCTTTTTTTCTTCTTCTGTATTGCTGTTGGCACTTGCTTTTACTTTACTGCCGTTTTCACCGTCATTTTTATTACTGCCATAATGTACATATACACCTGCAGTTGCTGCAGCTACAATTATTAATGATATAATAACAACAAAAATTCTTTTTACTGACATATTGTTCCTCCCATTATACAGTTCAAAATGTTTTATGCTCTTTTACAAGCTGTTCATACCTCTGTTTTACTTCATCAACTATACATTCCCAGCTTTTGAAAATTGTTCTTTTTGCGCAGTCACCTACACTCTTGAGCTTAGTTCTATCCTGTATAATCTCTATAATTTTTAGGGCGTATGCCTCTTCATCATTTTCACACAAAAATCCGTTAAAGTTATCTTCAATGCCTTCTGCAGCATTTGAGCTTTCTATGACAAGTGCGGGAGTGCTTACAGCAGCTGCCTCACGTACAACAATTCCTGAGGTATCATATAATGATGGAAAAAGAAATAAGTCAGCCCTTACAAAAACAGACTTCAATAATTCTCTGTCCAAAATAACTCCAAGAAACTTGACATAATCATGGAGTCCATTTTCCTCCACAAGCTTTTCCAATTCTTTTTTTGCTACTCCATCGCCTGCAAACAACATTTTAAACTTTATACCTTTATTTTTCACTAAACTAAGTGAATTAACCAGCATCTTTAGATTTTTCTGCCAAATATGCTGTCCAACAAACAGCAGTACCATATCCTCTTCATCAAACTTCAAATATTCTGAAGCCATTTCCCTATAAACAGTCATATCGTCGCATGGTTGAAAATCGGTACCATTATGTACTACCTCTATATTTCCCTTAAAGCCATATTCTCTAAGTGTTTCTGCAGTAGAATGGTTTACCGTCCAAACTTCATCAACTTCATTGTAAAAATCAACTACTCTGTTAACTACTATCTTCGCCAATTTATCGGATTTTAAAGCTTCTTTGAAATCATCATAATACTTAGAATGAAATGTAGATACCACAGGTATGCCTTTTTTCCTTGCAATCTTAAGAGCAAGCTGTCCAGAACTGAAGGGACTGTGGCAGTGCACTATATTAAACGGAATACTTCCTACATCCTGCTTGAAAGAATGATCAAACTGCGGCATTCCTAATCTATACGGTTTTCTTTTAGGAAGTGGTACGGAAAAATACCTTAGTACCTTAAGCTTATTATCATCTTCATACCCGGGACAACTTGGTGTTATGACATAACTCTTACATCCCATTTTCTCCAGCCAGTAAGCATAATTTTTAGTAACATTGGCAACACCATCCATTACCGGTTCATATGAATCATTAAACTGTCCAATGATTAATCCCATAGCTTATCTCCTTTAATTCAGTGTATTTTCAGGGGAACACTAAAATTAACCTTAATTTTCCCACCAATGAATGCTTTGTATTTATTTCCTTATCCTTATTATACATTATTTAGCGCAATTTGAGTGTTTATTTTTCTTAACGCAATGCTAATGTTTGCTGCAGAATTTTGTGTTAATTATAAGTCTTTATGAATTTACAGTCAAATTATAATAAAAAAACAGACTGCTGTACAGCCTGTTTTTTGTAGAACCTACTCCTTATTTTCTTTCTCCGTCAACTCATTGCCGACCTTTTTCTTGTTATATCTTTTGTATAATATTCTTCCAGGTATAAATACTATTGCACCTACAGCTGCAAAAGGCAGAACATATACTAAAGCGATGACTATTCCTTTTAATATTTCAAACAAAGTAAATGCAGACTGCTTGAAACCGTCAACTATTTTTGCCCCAAAGGTCACCGGTTTAGCCTTTATCTGATTCTCTGTCTGAACTTCTCTTATAATTACATTTAATGTGGCCAAAGCAACCAAATTATCATACTTTTTTAATGTTCCGGTAAGACTTTCTATTTCGTTTCGAATCTCAGACAATCTCTTTTCAAGTTCTATTACATCAGAAAGTTTATCGCTTTTCTGTAAAATAGCCAGCAATCTATCTTCCTCAATTTTCAGAGTTTTCACTCTAGCCTCTGTGTCAAAATACTGAGACGTAACATCCTCGTCATTGTCACTTCTGTTTACTATTACTCCTATTGTCTCAGCATCCTTCAAAAACGTATTGAGCTTGTCAACAGGTATTCTTAAGGTAAATTCTGCATATCTGTTTAAAGCATATTGTCCTTCTGTCTGCTTTCCTCCCTGTACGTTGGAGTTTTGAATAAACCCTTTATCCTTATCTGTTCTCTCCGTAATAAAATTTAGAGCTTCATCAAAATGCTTTGTTTCAACCTCTATTTTTGATTTTTTTATTACCTTTCTGTCCTCTGAATTACTCTGTTGTGTATTTGTCTGTGTGGAGGTGCCCTTTGTATTGTCAGCCTGTGATGTTGTCTCAGAATTCCCGGTCTGCATCCCGCCTTTTGCGGCATTGCTGCTATTTGAACTAGCTGTACTCGGTGTATTTGCATCACTTTTACTTTTCGTACAGCCCAATAGTCCCATAGCCAAAAATATACAAAGTAAGAGAACGGTCACTTTTTTTACACCAATTTTCATAAATATCCCCCTTTATTATTATAGTGCCTTTATATAGTACTACTGGTTATATTATACATCATTATGAATTTTATGTGAATATTATCTTACTTTTTTGTTAATATTTTTTAAATTCTATACTATGCTGAATTTGCATATACTCATTGTGAAAAGCAATTATTTCTAGGAGATATATGCGTTATTTTATTGTACTAAAAAGGCGAAATTTATATTTATTAGCTGCTGTTATATTCCTCATAGGTTCAGCATTATTAATAAAAACTACCTCAGTATTTTCAAATACAATAGATCAAGATGCTGTTAAAATAGTAGAGGATATCTTTAAAACAAGAAGTCAGGCTATACTTACCAATGATTATGAAAAAATCAAATCCTTCTATGACGAGGATTCCAAATACAGCACTTGGGCGTATGAACAAGAGGAGAAGAAGGTTAAGTACATAAATAACTGGTCGGAAAAGCAAGGAGTAATGTTTACGGAAATAACTCCTCAAATAAAGGTACGTTCCATGAAGAAGAACGGTACTTCTATATCTCTATATTTGACATGCTCTACAGAATATAAATACTGCTATGAAAATGATAGGAAGGTGATAAATTCCTTTAGGATAGGTACATATCATACATTTACAATGACACAACGTGAAGATCAATGGATTATAACAAAAGAATGGTATACCGACCCTTTTGCAGACTCCTTAAATCTGGATAATATTAAATATCTTGATGCAAAAGAGTATATTATGTCTCAAGCTGCAAGAGACTTTTCAAACTTAACCGAAAGAAGAGTTGCCACCATTGATTATATAAAAAAATATTGCGGAGCCGCCAGCGAACCTCAATATAATTTTTCCTATAACAAAAAATATAGGGATTACAATCCTCAAGGCGGTGATTGCGCAAATTTTGCCTCTCAAGCATTATTTGAGGGTGGGAAGTTTAAAAAAACTTCTGCTTGGAATTATGACAAGACAGGCGCCACAAAAGCTTGGCTTAATGCACAAGGCTTTTCTGACTATCTCCTTTACAGCGGAAGAGGCGCTCTTATAAAAAAAGGCACTTATGATCAAATCTATAAATCGGCTTATAAGCTTATTCCTGGTGATATTGTAGCCTACGAAAAAGACGGTAAAATTACACATGTG
>JAEZDX010000538.1 GCA_023417975.1 Bacillota bacterium | reverse complement strand
CGTATATTCCCTGCTATTGATATCTATAAATCTGGAACCAGACGAGATGATTTGCTTCATACAACTTCAGAAAAAGATGTAGCTTATACAATAAGAAAAGCATTGTATAGGGAAGGTAATACTGATGATGTAACTGAAAAGCTCATAAATCTGCTGGCTAAAACTAAAAATAATGAGGAATTTATTAACGTGTTCGGAAAAATAGATTTCTCAGCAAGAGACTCTAGAGACAACAGATAATTTAAAGGCGTATAAGTAACAGAAGTTATTTATACGTCTTTTATAATAGAAGAAATAAAAAAACGAGAAAGAATGACTTTCTCGTTTTTCCAAAGTGTGGAAACATCATTTCCAACTTTTATTTTATTCTTCGCTCTTAAGGTTGAATCTCTTGTTGAACTTTTCAACTCTACCGCCGATATCGACGATCTTTTGTTTCCCAGTGAAGAATGGGTGGCACTTAGAGCATATTTCTACTTTTAGTTCTTCTTTTACGGAACCTGTTGTAAAAGTATTTCCACATGCACACTTTACCACAGCCTGGTGGTATTCTGGATGTATGCCTTCTCTCATTTTTTTTCACCTCTTTCGGATCATATCACTTCATTTTTTAACCACTAAATTATATCACATCATTTTGTAATTAGTCAATAATATTACAGCATTTACGGCAAATATTTCTTACATAATATTATATAACATATATATGTGAAAAATACTTTTTCTGATATAATTAAAAAAGAAACTTGTTTAGAGAATTGAAAAGACAAAGCTTAGAATAATGAGTTTTGACATATAGAAATTAAATATATAATCACATTTGTAGACTCACACATTTAGGTCTAGGACATAATTTTAAATTCATGGAAAGAGGTGGAGATGATGGCGAGAAAGACCAGTGTTGGTGGACAAGCTGTTATAGAAGGTGTAATGATGAAAGGTGAAAAGGGTATAGCTACAGCAGTTAGACTCGAGGATGGAAGTATTGAAGTTGATGTTAAGGATATTAAACCATATACAAAAAGAAATAAACTGTTCAGTTTACCTGTAGTAAGAGGATTTGTTTCTCTGTTAGAATCGTTGATAATAGGTATTAATACTTTAAATTATTCTGCGTCTTTTTTTGAAGAGGAGACTGAGCCTAGCAAATTTGACGATCTATTCAAAAAGATATTTAAGGACAAGTCAAATGATGTTCTCATGGGAGGAGCTTTAGTTATTTCTCTTGGATTTTCTATTTTACTTTTTTTTATACTGCCGACTTTTGTGGCTAATCTTTTTTATAAGCTCAGCTTTGGCAAAATGGCAGTAAATATAATAGAAGGCGTGCTTAGAGTAGCCATATTTTTAGCGTATATTTACCTTGTATCCAAAATGGAAGATATAAAGAGAGTATTTCAGTATCATGGTGCAGAGCATAAAACCATATTTTGTTATGAAAACGAGAAAGAACTTACTCCTGAAAATGCAGCTGCCTTTACAAGATTTCACCCCCGCTGCGGTACAAACTTTCTGTTTATTGTCATGATAGTAAGTATAGTATTATTTTCACTTCTGGAATTTGATATGCTTTGGAAAAAAGTTGCATATAGAGTCATATTATTACCTGTAGTTTCGGGTATATCTTATGAGCTGATTAGATGGATGGGAAAGAGTGAAGGAAGAGTTTCCGGTATAATGGCCTATCCGGGCTTAAAGCTTCAGCAGCTTACTACAAGGGAGCCGGATAACTCACAGCTTGAAGTAGCTATCGTGGCATTGAAGGCAGCAGAGGGAATAGATTATGCAAAACATATAAAAATATCAAAGGGAGCAGTAGCAATAGGTGAACTTTTAACAAAAGGCAATGAAATATTAAAGACAGCCGGAATTGATACGTATCAGTTGGATTGTCAGCTGATCTTAGGTAAGGTTATAGGAAAAGATAAGCTATATGTTATTACGAACAGAGATGAATTAATAGATAAAGAATCAGTGGAAAGCTATTATAAAAATATTGATTTAAGGAAAAGCAAAATGCCTGTTAAATACATTCTTGAAGAATGTGAGTTTATGGGGATTGATCTGTTTGTGAGACAGGGGGTGTTAATTCCGAGACCGGATACGGAAATACTTGTTGAAGCTGCAATCGAGGTTATTAAAAGTAAGGATTTTATTAAGGTCTGCGACTTATGCTGCGGAAGTGGAGCAATAGGTATAGCAATTGCGCATACGGTTAACAATGTAAAAGTACAGTGTATCGATATATCTGAGGATGCAGAAGCTGTAAGTAATAAAAATATTGATAGAAACTTATTAAAAGAAAGAGTTGAATTTGTAAAAAGTGATCTCTTAAGTGTTCCTATGGAAGAGGGAAATATTTTTGATGTAATAGTTTCAAACCCTCCATATATTAGGGAAGAAGACATATCTAAACTTATGGAGGATGTAAAAAACTTTGAACCTCGTCTAGCCCTTTCGGGTGGAGAAGATGGATTGGAGTTCTATAAGAAAATCAGCAAACAAGCTATTGCTTGCCTATCAGAAGGAGGATTACTAGCTTTTGAAATAGGATATGATCAAAAATTGGAAGTTGAGGCAATTATGAAAAGCTATGGGTATACTGATATAGAGTGCCTAAAAGACTTGAGCGGAAACGACAGAGTAATAAAGGGGTTTAAACCGTTATAGTTCCGTAAAACATTGTTGATTATTCTTCGAAGTATATGTTATAATAATTAATTGTTACAGTTTTAGTGCTATTATAGTATTTAAGCATATTTTTTTACTATGCTTTTTTATGTGAATTGCACTATATAAAAATATAATTACGGAGTTGATTTTTGCATGTTAGAAAGACTGCATTTTATAGAAAATAAATATGAAGAAATGTCCATTAAGATAAGTGACCCTTCAGTTATGGCTGATCAGAAAGAGTGGCAGAGACTTTGCAAAGAGCATGCCGATATGGAGGTAATTGTACTCAAGTATCGTGAGTACAAAAAGGTACTTGAAGATATTGAAGCCGCAAAAGAAATGTTAAATGACGAAGATGATAGAGAAATGAGAGAAATGCTCCAAGAGGAATTGAAGGAGCTTGATGTAAGGAAAGAAGAAACTACAAATGAACTGAAAATAATGATGCTTCCCAAGGATCCTAATGATGAGAAGAATGTATTTGTTGAAATACGTGGGGGTACTGGGGGAGAAGAGGCTGCATTGTTTGCAGCGGATTTATTTAGAATGTATACCAGATATGCTGAAGGTAGAAGATGGAAAGTTGAAGTAATGAGTGCAAATGAAACTGATATAGGCGGTTTTAAAGAAGTAGTGTTTATGATAAAAGGAAATGGTGCCTACAGCAGATTAAAATATGAAAGTGGAGTTCATAGAGTTCAAAGAGTTCCGGATACTGAAGCAAGCGGTCGAATCCATACTTCTGCATCCACTGTAGCAGTTCTTCCTGAAGTTGATGATGTAGATATAGATATAAATCCAAATGATTTAAGAATAGATGTATATAGATCGTCCGGACATGGTGGGCAGTGCGTTAACACCACTGACTCAGCTGTTAGAATAACTCATCTGCCTACGGGACTTGTTGTAACTTGTCAGGATGAAAAGTCTCAGTTAAAAAATAAAGAAAAGGCTATGAAGGTATTGAGAGCAAGACTTTTTGAAAAAGCAGAAAGTGAAAGAAGTGCAAGTATAGCTGCAGATAGAAAAAGTCAGGTTGGTTCAGGTGATAGAAGTGAAAGAATAAGAACTTATAACTTTCCTCAGGGCAGAGTTACTGATCATAGAATCGGACTTACTCTATATAAGTTAGAGGCCTATATGAATGGAGATATAGATGAGGTTATCGATTCACTTATAACTGCAGATCAAGCAGAAAAGATGAAGAACTTGGGAAACAGTGAAATATAATATAGATATTTGAGGTGAGTCCATGGATATAAATAAAGCCATTAAAAAGCAGAATAAGTCTTATAAAAGATTTATGCTTATAATGTGCTTTATTTTTTTTGCACTGCCTCTTATACTTTATCTTTCAGAAACACACAGCTTGTTTCTATGGATTTATTTAATTGTATTAGAGCTGCTTATTTTGCTTGCAATATTTTTGAAAATAGATTCTATGAGTTTAAAATATGAATGTGAACCGGGAAGGATAAAAGTAATACAAGGCTTGTTAAGAAAAAGCTACAATATAAATTGTGAAAAGGTTGTTTTTGTCCATGCAGAAGTATATGAAGATAAAGAAGGAGTAGATATAGTTTTATTGACTAACTCAAGGTTCAGGAATCGAAATGTGAAAGCTGTAGATAGTGCATTTTTAAGGCAGCACGCATACGTATCCAACCAATATTTAAAAATAAAACAAATTTATCCTGAGGAAGAATATTATTATTTGCTTTTTTCAAAAGGAGTGCTTTTAAAAGAAAAATTACTGGTGGACATTTATAAAAATTGTGTAAAATCTAAATATTCTTCTGATGCAATTGAATGCATAAAGAAATGGAGCATGCAGCATGAAAATATTAAGCCGTAAATAACCTAAATATTTTGGTGTGTAATATTTAATCATATCCATAAATAAAATGTTATAGAAATGGAGTGATTAAAATGAGAAATATCATGCTAATAGTGTTGCTTTCGGCACTAATTTCATTAATCGGTACTATGACAGGTGCATCTATCGGTATATTCCTAAGAAGACCATCCAAAAGACTTATGGGGGCTATACTTGGGTTTGCAGGAGGTTTGATGCTATCTATAGTTGTATTTGATCTTATACCTGAGTCTATAGAAAAATGGGGTTTAGTTGAAACTATAGTTTTTTCTATAGTTGGTATACTAATAGTAATGCTTATTGACAATATTATGACTTTAAAAGAAGGAAATGGAAACAGTAGTAGTCATTATAAGGTAGCTGTATTGACTGCAATAGGACTCATGCTGCATAATCTGCCGGAAGGTATTATCATGGGCTGCGGGTTTGTGGCGGGTAAGACTCTTGGACTTAAGATGAGTATAATAATAGCTATTCATGACATACCGGAAGGAATGGCAGTTTCAGCACCTCTTATGGTTTCTAGGGTAAAAGTATCAAAGATTATGACTTACGTTTTTATAACTGCGCTGCCAACAGCAGTAGGAGCTTGGATTGGAATTTTTGCCGGAAATGTCTCTCAGAATTCTCTTGGAGCATGTCTTGCTATTGCATCAGGAATTATGTTGTATGTAGTCTGCGGTGAACTTTTACCAGAATCAAATAGAGTATGGGACGGAACTACAAGTACTTTAGGAGTGCTATTAGGTGTGATTCTTGGATTGGTTATGATTAACGTTATTTAATTGAAATATTATATGATATGGAATTGTACATATTAAGTAGTTATACATAAATGTTTAAGGAAGTGATGAACTATGATAACAAAAATTATAGTTACTGAAGAAGAGGAGCTTAATGTAACGGCTTTGGAAGAAGCGGGAGAATGTATCCAAAATGGCGGTTTGGTAGTATTTCCTACAGAGACTGTATATGGACTTGGAGCCAACGCGCTGAATGAAAATGCAGTTAAAAAGATATTTGAGGCAAAGGGACGCCCTCAGGACAATCCGCTTATTGTACATGTTGCAGATTATGATATAAAGAATTATGTTAAGGAAGTGCCGGACATCGCTAAAAAGCTTATGAAAAGTTTTTGGCCAGGACCTCTTACTGTAATATTAAAAAAGTCAGAAGTTATTCCGGATGCAACGAGTGCAGGATTAGACAGTGTAGGTATACGTATGCCGCAAAATAAAGTTGCCTTAATGCTCATAGAAAAAGCTGGAGTCCCAATAGCTGCGCCATCTGCAAATATATCGGGAAGACCGAGCCCCACAGAACTATCAAGGTGCGTAGAAGATTTGGAAGGAAAGGTAGACTACATAATTGGAGGAAGTAAGAGTAAAGTTGGGCTTGAATCAACGGTTGTAGACTGCACTTCTTATCCACCATGTATACTAAGGCCCGGTGGAATTACTCTGGAAATGCTTAAGAAAGTGTGCAGTGATGTATATATCGATGCTGCCGTAATGGAAAAGAGCAAGGGAGATTTTAAACCAAAGGCACCTGGAATGAAATATAGGCATTATGCACCAAAAGCTCCTGTAAAAATTATTGATGGAGATTTGAAAAAAACTATTGAAAAAATCAATGAAATGGTGCAAAATTATATAGATGAAAAAAAGAAAGTTGGAATAATGGCTACTGATGAGACTATGAATAGTTATTCCAAGGCAGAAATTCTATCCTTGGGAAGCAGAAATAATTTGGAATCTGTAGCACATAACTTGTTCGAAACTTTAAGGGAATTGGATGATAGAAATGTAGATATAATACTATCTGAAGCCTTTGAAGAAAAGGAAATAGGTATAGCAGTTATGAATAGATTGAAGAAAGCTGCTTCATTTGATATTATAAAACTTTAATTTGGAGGTATTTATGGATATATTGTTTGTATGTGCAGGCAATACGTGCAGAAGCTGTATGGCAGAAGCTATATTTAATCATCTTAACAATATAGAAAATATTAGTGCCGCTTCAGCAGGTGTTTCTGTTGTAAGAGATAGTCGTACTTCCAAAAATTCTGCAGCCGTAGTAGAGTATAATACCGGAGTGGACTTATCAAAAAGAGAAGCTGTTCAGCTAACTGAAAAGCATATTTCAGACTCTGGATTGATTCTTACTATGACTAATAATATAAAGAACCACCTTATCGGTTGGTTTCCTAATTATTCAAATAAAATTTTTACATTGAATGAATATGTCGGCGTAGAAGGCGAAATTTCTGACCCTTACGGCGGCGATATTTCTGTTTATAATAATACTTATAACGATATGCAAGAAAAAATAAAATTATTATTAGTTAAGCTAAAAGAAGATAACGGTATCTGAGAATACTGATATCTTCTTTTTTGCAATATAAAAATAGTTTGCTCAATTGATAATTTTCTGAAAACGTATTGGGTAAAATAATAAAACATATGGAGGTGTAGACGATGAAAATTGCCATAGCATCGGACCATGGAGGTTTTAGATTAAAGTCCGTTATAGTTGATTATCTTCAAAAAAGTGGTTTTGAATATGAAGATTTTGGAGCTTACAATGAATCTTCTTGTGATTATCCTGATTATGCGCTTAAGGTAGCTGAAAAAGTTGCTGCCAAAGACTTTAATTTCGGTATTCTGATCTGTGGTACCGGCATAGGAATAGGAATTGCAGCGAATAAAGTTCCCGGTGTAAGGGCAGCGTTGTGTCACGATACCTTTAGTGCTCATGCCTGTAGAGAACATAATGATGCCAATATTTTAACTATGGGTGAAAGGGTTGTTGGACAGGGGTTGGCTTTGGATATTGTTGATATTTTTTTAAAAACCGAATTCGAAGGCGATAGGCATCAAAGAAGAATAAACAAGATAAGTGATATTGAAAAAAAATATTATAAATAAATGAACGGGGGAAAAATAAATGAGTAAAGTAACACATATAAATCATCCGCTTATACAACATAAATTAGCTATAATAAGAGACAAAAATACAGGATCCAAGGATTTTAGAGAGCTGGTTGGAGAAGTAGCTATGCTTATGGCCTATGAAGTAACCAGAGATATTCAAGTAGAAGAAGTGGAAATAGAAACGCCAATATGCGTAACTAAATGCAATATGCTATGCGGTAAGAAACTTGCCATTGTTCCTATACTTAGAGCTGGACTTGGAATGGTAGACGGGATGTTAAAGCTAGTGCCTGCCGCCAAAGTCGGACATATAGGATTATATAGAGATGAAGAGACCCTTCAGCCTGTAGAGTACTTCTGTAAACTTCCTCAGGACATACAGGAGAGAGAGGTAATAGTAGTTGATCCTATGCTTGCAACAGGAGGTTCAGCAATGGATGCTATAACACTTTTAAAGAAGAGAGGGGCAGTGAATATAAGACTTATGTGTCTGATTGCGGCTCCTGAAGGAATAAAAGCTGTTACCGAGGCTCATCCTGATGTGGATTTATATACAGCCTCAATTGATGAGAGATTGAATGAAAAAGGGTATATAGTACCTGGACTTGGAGATGCTGGAGATAGATTATTCGGAACTAAGTAATAATTTTTTTCAAAACTTATGAGTTTCGTATACTGTATTTTGAATATTTATCGAAAAAACTATGGAATTTCCATAGTTTTTTTTATTTTGTGTATAAGTTGTTTAATTTTTCGAGGGTTTGCATTATAATAGTAACAGATTCTACAATGGGGGATTTGTTTATGGATAGAAGAGACAAAAATAATTATTACTTGGATATTGCTGAAACTGTTCTGGAAAGAGGTACATGTTTAAGAAGAAACTATGGATCAATAATCGTAAAAAATGACGAAATTATTTCTACGGGTTATACTGGAGCACCGAGAGGAAGAAAAAACTGTACAGATATAGGAAGCTGTAGAAGAGAACAGCTTAACATACCGAGAGGAACACAATATGAATTGTGCAGATCTGTTCATTCTGAGGCAAATGCCATTATCAGCGCCGCTAGAAGAGATATGATAGGGTCAACCTTATATCTTGTGGGAAAAGATGCACAGACAGGGGAATTGGTTGAAAATGCTAATTCATGTATCATGTGCAAAAGGTTAATTATAAATTCAGGAATTAGTAGTGTTATTATCAGAGATACGAAAGATAAATACAGGGAAATAGAAGTAGAAGCTTGGATAAACAACGATGATTCATTAACGGGAGACGGAGCTTATTAAAAAGAGCTTTTAATACTGACGTATTAAATAATTAGAAAGTGATAGGTTAAGATGGATAATTTGTTTTTATTAAGTTTAGCAGCTGCAGTTATTTCGTTTGCAGTTACTCCGATTGTGAAAAAAATAGCATTTAAAACCGGTGTGATAGATATTCCAAAAGGTGGAAGAAAGATTCATAAGAAGCCTATTCCGTTATTAGGAGGAGTAGGAATTTATTTAGCTTTTATTGTAATGGTGTTTTTAAAATCAACTGAAGTTAGCACTGAAGAATGGGGAATACTCCTAGGCGGATTTATTATCATGATTGGAGGAGTAATGGACGATAAGTGGGAGTTAAAGCCATACCAAAAGATGCTTTTCCAAATATCTGCTTCAGTAATTTTAATTATTATGGGACTTAAAATAGATATTATAACAAACCCTTTCGGTGATGTTGTACCATATCTAAACACAGGTTATTTGTCAATTCCTCTGACTATAATTTGGGTAATTGGCATTACAAATGCTTTGAATCTTATAGATGGTCTTGATGGTTTGGCAGCTGGTGTAGCATTGATATCTTGCTTGACAATTCTATTTATAGCTATAATTAAAGCAAGAACCGGAGCTGCATTATTAACCGCAATTCTTTCGGGAGCAATAGCAGGTTTTTTGCCTTTCAATTTTAATCCTGCTACGATTTTTCTTGGAGATACAGGGGCTCAGCTGTTGGGTTTTCTGCTTGCGGCAATTTCAATTGAAGGGGCCATAAAGTCTGCTACCATTTTTTCTATAGTAGTACCTATATTAACTATGGGACTGCCAATCTTTGATACGATATTTGCAATAATACGAAGAAAAATAAATGGTAAACCTATAATGCAGGCGGACAGAGGACATCTGCATCATAGATTGTTAGATATGGGGTTGAATCAAAAACAGGCTGTATTAGTTATGTATGCCATTAGTACTGTATTGAGTGTAATTGCTATCGTGTCTATACAACTAAATTCATCTGCATCTTATTATTTACTTGCATCGGTAATACTGTTAATAGTACTAATTTGCTGGAGAATTGGATTTTTTAAACACAGGGAATAGTTTAAGGAGATGAAGCACATGGAAAAAATAAAGGTATTAACTATATTCGGAACAAGGCCGGAGGCAGTAAAAATGGCTCCGCTTGTCAAGGAGCTAAACAAGAGAGGGGCTATAGATTCTAAGGTTTGTGTAACAGCACAGCATAGAGAAATGCTTGATCAGGTTTTGAATCTATTCGAAATAACTCCGGATTACGACTTGAATATTGTGCAGACGAAGCAAAGTCTTACAGGTATTACCTCCAAAGTTTTGGAGGGACTGGAGGAAGTGTTTGAGACAGAAAAACCTGATATTATTCTTGTTCATGGGGACACAACAACTACATTTGCTGCAGCTTTGGCCGCTTTTTACAGAAAAATTAAGGTTGGTCACGTAGAAGCT
>JAEZDX010000516.1 GCA_023417975.1 Bacillota bacterium | reverse complement strand
AACTATACCAATTCTCACCATGATAATGGTTAAGATGAAACCGAGTATAATTAAAGGTACCAATTTGTTAGACGATGAAGAAGCGGGTTTATCCGAACTTTCAGTCGGTGCGGATGGAGTTTTAAGCTTATAATCTCCGCCGCTTACGAGCTTCAGCTTACCGATATTTTCATTGCCTAAAGTTATGCTGGCATCTAATACTGTGTCACCTCTGGAAAAAGACACATTACCGGTATTCTTTTTATTGATGCTAATCTGAGGTACAATATTGTTACCTTTTTCCTTTACATAAAAAAAGTCATCTGCAGCAAGTAAAGGTATAGATATTTTATCATTTATTTCATAATCGGAAATCTTATCCCCTTTGGAATAAAGCTTTGTTAACTCAAAGTTTTTAAACCCATAATCAAGCAATTTAATGGAATCCGCATAGTAGCTCTTAGTTGAAGAATGCAAGGCCACAATTAGCCTTTGTCCATTACGCTTGGCACTTACAACATAGGAAAACAATGACTGGGTCGTATAGCCTGTTTTACCACCTTCAACACCATCATAATAATACTTTCCGTTCTTCCACACCATTTGAATTTCATTAGATACCGGGTGAACAATGTCAGGAGTATTAGGTGCAATTATATTATATAACTTATTATCCGTAGCAATCTCTGAATATTCGGGATGTTTTACAAGTTCTCTCATTATCAGAGCCAAATCTTTAACAGTAGACCTATGCAGCGGATCGTATAAGCCGTTAGGATTAACAAAGTTCGTATTTGTTAAGCCAAGTTCTTTTGCACGATTGTTCATCATTGTTACAAAACCTTCCAAGGAACCGCCTACATGTTCAGCAAGTGCATTGGCACAATCATTACCTGAAACAAAAAGCAGCCCGTACAGTAAGTCTTTAACGGTAAGCTGCTCATTTTCCCTTATTCCTGCCCTGCTTCCGTCGGCAAAGGGAGGGTTCTTACCAACCAATACCTTATCTTCAATTTTACAATGCTCCAAAGTAAGAAGCGCAGTCATGACTTTAGTTGTTGATGCCGGCGGAAATACTTCGTCGGAATTTTTGGAGTACAATATTTCTCCTGTTGTTCCGTCAATAAGCACTCCATTTTCAGAGGTTATTTCAGGAGGAGTATCTTTAGCAAAAACAACTGTATTAATGCTAGACAAGGTAAATATTGTGAAAAGCAAAATTGATAAAGTTTGTTTTAAACGTTTTTTATTCATTTTATCTCCTCTTCAAAGCCTGCGAAGTTAGTTGACGGGTTAGGAAAAGAGGTTCCCTGCCAAGTCGGCTTCACCCCACGAGAAAATATCCTCCGCTGCACAAGGCATTAGGCCCATTTGTATATTTTTATAGTGTAAAATTAACAAAATAAACTTTCAGACATATTATAACATAAATTCGAGAAAAAATGAGAAATAATTGGTGAATTTATGATTTTTTTGAGCTATATAGAAAGCAAATAATTAATTTAATTGGGATTTAACATCGGATATATAGGGATAATCCTGTTTATAATATTATAAACTTAATTGGTTATTATATAAATGTTATTATTTTCTGGTTTTTATGTATAGCTGAAATGTGTATTATGAAGCATTCAAAAAAGAGGAGATGACTTTATGAATTTTGTTAAGGACTTATTAATGGTAGCAGAACGAATATTAACAGTGCTGCCCTTGCTGCTTCTTGTAACCTTATGTATGGGAAAGCGTAGTGTGGGAGAATTGCCTGTATTTGACTATTTGGTCATAATAACTTTAGCTACAGTAGTAGGTGCAGATATTGCAGATCCCTCAGTACCTCATATACATATTGCTTCAGCAGTAATTTTAATAGGATGCTTGCAAATAATTGTAGCTAGAATAACTATTAAATATAGAAAAATTGGAAAGTTAATAACTTTTGAACCAACAATAGTAATTCATGATGGCAAGCTTATCGCAAATAATATCAAAGGATTGAAATATTCTATAGATAATGTGCTGCAGATGCTGAGAGAAAAAGATGTATTTGATATAAGTGAGGTTCATTTAGCAATAGTTGAGGCAAACGGAGCATTGTCCGTTTTGAAGAAGGAAAGCAAATTAGCACTAACTATTGAAGACATGAATTTGACTAAAAAAGCTGCATCAATATCATATGCTGTGATAATTGATGGAGCTATATGTACAGAAGTATTGGAAAAACTGAAACTGGATGAGCAATGGCTTAGGCAGCAGTTGTCTAATGAAAATATTTCAGATATGAAAGAGGTGTATTTCGCAGCTGTTAATGACAAAAAGGAATTGCAAATATCATTAAAAAACTTTATGGATAGTAATAAAGTTATATTTCCTATTTATCATTAAAGAGCTGCCGTGAGGGCAGCTCTTCTTAGTAATGAAAATATATTTCTTAGTTTGCACAAGGCTTTTTAAATACCATAGCGGTGATTGTTTTCAGCGGCCTCTGCAATAGCTTTTGTTTGGTGAACTGTACCGCGAGGATGTTGCGGTGGTGCATAGATGGAATATAATTTTAGTGGTTTATCTCCGGTATTTATTACATTGTGCCATGTTCCTGCAGGTACAATTATTGCAAAACCGTCGTATACCTTTTCCTGAAAATCCAATTTGTCCTTTCTATCTCCCATTCTGACAAGTCCTTGTCCTTCTTCTATACGAAGAAATTGATCTACAGTTGGATGAATTTCTAAACCGATATCTTCTCCAACATTGATGCTCATTAAGGTAAGCTGCAAATGATTTCCTGTCCATAGTGCAGTACGAAAGGCATCATTCTGCTTAGTAGCCTTTTCAATATTTACCACAAAAGGGGAAGGGCCATAATCGGCTAAGGGGATTAAGCTATTATCCTTTATGGATTCTGAAAAATCATATCTTGGATAATTGCTCATATCGTTGGCATTATAAAAGTATTGACAAGGAATGTTCTGCGGATACATTGACATATTAGCGCAATAAGGACAAGGGTATGTTCTATAAAAATTACACAAAGATCTCAGTCCTTTCATAGATTTACAACAATAGCATATGCTATGTATTTATTGGATGTGCTAGCAAATTAATAAATAAATTCACTAAAAATTGTTATAAAAACCTAAAAGATATTGAAAATCATTTGCAATTGCAAAAAACTTTGTTATAATAAAGACGAAGAATAAATTAGAATGGTTTTCAAATGAAATAGGTTATCAATACATATAAACTAAGTGCTTGTAAAAATATTTATGAATTTACTCAAGGGGGGATTAATATGCCGTTAATATTGGCAACTGCAGGAAATGAAATGAATATCAAAAAAATAACAGGGAATGATGAAACACGAAAGTTTTTAAGCAGCTTGGGTTTTATTGCAGGAGAATCAGTTACTATTGTATCTGAACTTGGAGGAAATCTTATTTTAAATGTAAAAGGCAGCAGAATAGCGCTAGACAAAAGTATGGCAAGCAGAATAATAGTGTAGGAGGTTATTATGATGAGCAACTTAAAGGAAATTAAATGCGGGCAGACAGTGAAGGTTAAAAAGGTAGACGGTGAAGGAGCAGTTCGAAGACGTATTATGGATATGGGGATTACAAGAGGTTGTGAAATTTTTGTGCGTAAGGTAGCACCACTTGGTGATCCTGTGGAAATTACGGTTAGAGGCTATGAATTAACGCTTCGTAAGGCTGACGCTGAGATGATTCTCGTAGAGTAATAGTCATTAAAAGGCGGATAATTAAGTTCTTTTATATTATTAAAAACAAGGGGGAGTTTTAATGTCAATAAAAATAGGTCTTGCAGGAAATCCTAATTGCGGAAAAACAACTATGTTTAATGAGCTTACAGGGTCCTCGCAATATGTAGGTAATTGGCCGGGAGTAACGGTTGAAAAAAAAGGGGGAAAACTTAAAGGCAGTAAAGATGTTGAGATTGTGGACTTGCCAGGGGTTTACTCATTATCACCTTATACTCTTGAAGAAGTTGTTACTCGTAATTTTATGTTAAATGATAAGCCTGATGCAGTAATAAATATTGTTGATGCCTCCAATATAGAAAGAAACTTATATTTAACGACTCAAATACTTGAATTGGGAATTCCTACAGTAGTGGCACTAAATATGATGGATATCATAGAAAAAAATGGTGACAGTATAGACATTGAAAAATTATCAAAAGTTCTTGGATGCCCTGTAGTTGAAACTTCCGCATTAAAAGGAAATGGAGTTAAAGCTGCGGCAGAAAAGGCCATTGAAGTGGCAAAAACCAAAAATAAGCCTGCATTTCAACTGCCTTTATCGGAAGAATTAAATAGTGCATTAGTGGAAATAGAAAAAATAATGACAAAAAATATATCATACAATGGAATAGAAGCACGCTGGCTTTCAATAAAGCTCTTTGAGCGTGATAAGAATGTACTTGAAAAATTAAGCATTACAGATTCAGTTTTTGCCGAAATAGAAGCAATTATAAATAAATGCGAGAAAGAACTTGATGATGATTGTGAAAGCATTGTTACCGGTGACAGATATGCATTTATAGGTGGGGTTGTTTCAAATGCAATTAAAAAGAAAAGAAGCGTTAAAGAAACTACATCGGATAAGATTGATAAAATTGTGACCAATAGGTTTCTTGCTTTACCTATTTTCGCTGTGATTATGTTTGGAGTATACTACATAGCAATAAGCACTATAGGTACTATAGCAACCGATTGGACAAATGATACATTGTTCGGAGAAATAGTGCAAGGTAATGTTTCAACCTGGTTAGCTAATGCAAATGTAGCACAATGGCTGCAGGGGTTGATAGTGGATGGAATTATTGGTGGTGTAGGTGCAGTGCTTGGCTTCGTACCTCAGATTATGGTTTTGTTCTTACTGTTATCTATTCTAGAGGATTGCGGCTATATGGCTCGTGTGGCGTTTATTATGGATAGAGTTTTCCGCAAGTTCGGACTTTCCGGAAAATCATTTATTCCAATGCTTATAAGCTCAGGCTGCGGGGTACCCGGCATTATGTCCACACGTACTATGGAAAATGACAGAGATAGAAAGATGACAATAATGCTGACTACATTTATTCCGTGCAGTGCTAAGCTGCCTATTATCGCATTAATTGCAGGAGCGCTTTTCGGAGGAGCCTCTTGGGTGGCACCTGCGGCATACTTTACAGGCATAATTATGATTATAATTTGCGGAATTATATTAAAGAAAACAAAGCTGTTTTCTGGAGATCCTTCTCCTTTTGTAATGGAGCTCCCTCAATACCACATTCCAAGCTTAAAGGGACTTCTTATGCATATGTGGGAAAGAGGAAAAGCCTTTATTGTTAAAGCCGGAACAATAATATTTGTATCCTGCGGCGTTATATGGTTTTTACAGTCCTTTAACTGGTCCTTTGAAATGGTCGATGCTGGGAATAGTATTCTTGCAAGCTTAGGAAATATTATAGCTCCTATTTTCAAACCTTTGGGCTTCGGTAATTGGCAGTCTTCCGTTGCGACAGTTACAGGACTTGTTGCAAAAGAAAATGTGGTAGGAACCTTTGGAGTTTTGTATGGGATAGCTGATGCTGCAGAAGACAATGCGGCTCTTTTAGGACAGGTAGCAGGTATGTTTACAATGGCTAGTGCCTTTGCATTTGTAATATTCAATATGCTTTGTGCTCCATGTTTCGCAGCTATTGGTGCTATACGACGTGAAATGGGATCTTGGAAGTGGACATGGATAACTTTAGGTTTTCAAACCTTTACTGCCTATATTACTGCTCTTGTTATTAATCAGGTAGGGAGCTTGTTGCTGGGTACGGGAAGTATAATGGGAACTGTTGCTTCTGTATTAATAGTCATTGCCGTAATAGCTATAGTCATAATAACAGGCAAGAGCTCTGGTAGTAATGAGGTAAAGGTTCAGTTAAGCTATACAAAATAAAAAGTAATCTTTATTTAAAGGAGGAATACATTATGATAGCAACTATCATAATAAGCATAATTATATTTGGGCTTATGGCTTTAGTAGTAGTAAATCGAATTAAGAAGGCTAAGAGTGGTGAAAGCTCCTGCGGTTGCGGCTGTTCCGGCTGTTCCTCGGCAAGTATATGTCACGGAAGTACATCCAAAAACAATTGAAGTCAAAATTAAACAGAAGCTTAAAGGACCTCCTATGAGGTTCTTTTTGTTTATGCTAACATAGAGCAATAAAGGAGTTTTTGTATATTTGTAGAATATTTTGGAGTATATATTTTATTTGCTATAATTGTTTCTTATTTAAATATGAATAGTTTATAAGAAGGTGCAATAATGGGACAAATTGAACACGAATACATGGATCCGGATAATGGAATGATGGAAATAAGTGTAAAGGAATTTGCTGATAATTCATTAGATATTATACTTGCTGTGGACAGAAGTGGCAGAATAAGATTTGCAAATCAAAAGGCAGTTGAAACTTATGGTTATTCCTACAACGAATTGTTAAGCTTAAGTATTTTCGATTTAAGAAAACAGGATACAAGAACTTTTACAGAAAACCAGCTAAATGAAGCTTTAAAAAGAGGAATTCAATTCAGAACATATCATTACCGAAAGGATGGATCAAAATTATTAGTAGATGTTAAATCCATATACAGCAATAGGAAAGATAAAGATGTGGCTATAAGTATTGTACGGGACATTACGGATATGGAGAGGATATGTAAGGATGCGCATATGTTTTCTATATCGTTAGACATACTTGATGATGCCTTTGTAGTATTTAACGGAAAGAGAAATATATTAAACTGGAGTAAAGGCGCTGAAAAGAAGTTTGGTTTTACGAAGGAAGAAATTATAGGTGAAAATATTAATGTAATAATTCCCGAAAATAAATTAAAGGAACCGGAAATGCTTCTAGACAAGATAAAAGGAGGAATAATAATCAAAGACTTTGAAACAGTCAGAGTAAATAGATTAGGAGAAGAAATAAGCGTTTCTATATCTGCATCGCCAATCTATGAGGCGGATGGACTTTTTTCCGGATATATAGCTATTTATAAAGACATTTCCGATAGAATACTGATAGAATACGAGCTGAAGAATAAATGTAAGCAATTAGAACTTCTGAAGCAGGAAGCAGATGAAGCAAATAAAGCTAAATCAATTTTTTTAGCAAATATGAGTCATGAAATACGAACTCCATTGAATGGAATACTTACATCAATACAGCTTTTGCAGCTAGTAAGCAGTGATGAGAAGCAAAATAAGTATATAAGGATGATAAAGGAATCCGGAAATTCACTTTTGGGCATTATAAATGATCTGCTGGATATTTCTAAAATAGAGGCTGGTAAATTCAAATTAAATGAGGAAAATATTGAGCTAAAGGAAATTATCACTGATGCCTATAATTATCTTTCCTTGGAAGCCAATCAGAAGGGCTTGGAAATAAGATATTATTTAGATCCAAACATCGATTTTCATGTTATTGGAGATAAATTGAGGCTTAAGCAAATCTTATTCAATTTAATCAATAATGCCGTTAAATTTACGGACGTTGGGTTTGTAGCTTTGAGGGTTAAACTTCTTTCATCAGACAACAGTTGTGAAAAGCTTCAGTTTTTTATAGAAGATTCAGGGATTGGCATAGAAGAAGACTTCAAAGAAAAAATATTTAAAAACTTTAATCAAGGTGATTTATCTGCAAGTAAAAAGTATATGGGTACAGGATTAGGTCTTGCAATTTCAAAACAACTAATTAAATTAATGAATGGAGATATCCACTATAAAAGTACAGTTGGAAAAGGAAGCACGTTTAATTTCACTTGCGAATTCAAGAAACAAATACATAGAAGCTCCGGAAAAAATAAATATAATCAAGATAAGCAGCAATTATTAAAATATGAAACTGCAAATGAAGGAGTAATTCTATGTGTGGAAGACAGTATTATTAATCAACAGGTCATGGAAGAACTAATTACAAGAAAAGGATATAAGTATATTTCTGCCTATAATGGTATTGAGGCAATAAATATAATAAAGGAAAATAAAGTGGATTTGGTTTTGATGGACATACAGTTGCCTGAGCTCAATGGCTTTGAAGCAACTAAAATTATTAGAAAAAGCGAAGAAAGCAATAAACCTCTTCCTATTATAGCAATGACAGCCTATGCAATGCTAGAGGACAGAGATAAGTGCCTTCAGGCAGGTATGGACGAATATATTTCAAAACCTCTTGATATTGAAAAGCTATATAAAATTTTAGAGTATTACATAAAGAACAAATAGAAAGACAGCACTTTGATTCCTGTGCTGTCTTTTCATATAGAACACAGTAAAAGTCTTACAATACTATTGCTTGAGTCGAAATTAATCAAATTAAGCACTATCCGTTTAAAGTATTCGTTGTCAAAAGATGTAGAATGAAGTAAATTGAGTAAGTTTAAGTAAAATGTTATAATCAATGTAACGAATGATAGGTTAAATAATGATGAAATATGATTTAAAGTGTAGAAATCAAATGAATTATATACTTAAGATCAATATTAGTATATATAATACCTAACTAATGATAGATAGAATTTTTTATATTCAGCATAGGAGGTGTATTTTATGGAAATCAAGACTAGTGAAAAGATAGTTCATATAGCCTTTAAACACTTCTTGGAAAAAGGATATGAAGCTACCAATATAAGAGATATTTGTAATGAAGTCGGAATTAAATCTTCGTCCATGTATTTTTACTATAAATCCAAACAGCACCTTTTCTTTTATATTTACGATGATATTATATTTCAATACTTAAACTTTGTTAGAGATATCGAACAGTCTTTAGTTGATATATCAATTGAAGAAAAACTTTATATTCTTCTAAGAAGCAAGATGGAATATCATGCAGCTGATATCTCAAAAAAGAAATTTATACTAAGATATCACTTATTCCCACCTGAAGAAATATCAAATATTATACGTGAGAAGTACAAATTTTTTATCAATGAAGAAAATAAAATTATTTTAAACGGAATAGAGCGATGTAGAAGCTTTAACGAATTTGATCCAGATAAGTTGGAATATTACTTGCTCGTTTACAAGCGTTTAGAAGACTATTTAAGTTACGAAATGGCTGTAGCTAACATAAAAACAGATGATAAAACTATTAATAAATTATGGAATACCTTTTCAAATAATAAGTCTTTATAATAAGTTAAAGCTGTAATCGATGTAGATAAACTGCATATATATTATAGCTAATTTATGAAACGGAAGAAGGGTTAGGTGTGGATCTAATTAATGATATTGAGAAAAGATTGTCTCTTTTTAAAAATTTATATGATTATATTCGGATAATTGACCCGGTGAAAAAAAAGGTTATTGCTTACAGAATGAAAAGTAAGGACAGCATAAGTAACGATACGGAAAACCCTTGTTTTGTAATGTGGAAGAAAAGTTCTTTTTGTGAAAATTGTATTTCTATGAGAGCTTACATTCATAATGATACTTTTGTAAAGATTGAATACGATAAAGAGAGAATTATGCTTATAACGGCTGCTCCTGTTGAAATAGACGGATACATATATGTTGCTGAAATTATTAAAGATATTTCTAAAAATGACAGCATTATTCACAAATTAAATAAAGAAAGCTGGGACACAGGGGAGTTTATTGATTGTATGAATGAAAAGACAATAACTGATAGATTGACCGGAATATACAATAAAAAATATATTAGTGAGAGACTGCCAATAGATTTGAACTATTGTAAAATCAATAGTCTTCCTATATCAATAATAATGACTGAAATAGATAGTTTAGAAGCAATAAAGCAGCAGTATGGAAGAGGTGCCGTTGAAAAAATATTGATTTTTTTTTCCAGTATGATAAAAGGCTCAATTAGAAATAATGGTGATTGGGTAGGTAGGTATAGTACAAAAAAGTTTGTAATGGTACTTAATGATACACAAGTAATACAAGCCGATGCTATAGCTGAAGCATTAAGAGCTCAGTTGGAAAACTGTCCTATTGACTACAAAGGGGTTACTTTATATGTAACTTCAAGCTTTGGAGTTTATGGAGTTACTGAACTTAATATTCATTATACTGAGCTGTTGTTAAAAGTAGACAAGAATCTTCATAAGGCAATAATTAGCGGAAGTAACAAAACAGTCAGTAATCAAGCAGAATTGTACATAAGCAATATTTCAAATCAGCCGCGTAATAATATGAAACTGGATAAGCTAGATAGACAAATAAATGAATTGAGAGAAGTATTGAATGAGATATGCGCAACCTTTGAGGATGATGAAGTAAGTTCTAAAAGGCTATTAATAAGTCAATGCTTGGATGAGCTGATAGTTGAATACATGAAGGAGCAAAATAGCTTAGGCTAATGGCAGCGTATCTTTCATAAATAGATACTAACTGTAGTTATGCATGGGGGTAGAAATATGAATGCAAATACTGAATATATATCGGACAAGACTTTGAGTGAACACTTATTTGATAATGCCAGAGATATACTTTTGATAATATCTGAAACCGACGGGACGATACTAAAAGCCAACAAAGCTGCAATAGATATATACGGGTACAGCTGCGATGAAATAGAGGGTATGAGTATATATAGAATTAGGAAGGAAGACCCCAAAGTTATCAATAGCCAGATGGATAGTGCCATAAAGGAAGGAATTTTATTTGAAACAGTCCACTACAAAAAAGATGGATCTGAAATACCTGTAGAAGTAAGTTCTGTAGGCATTCCCGGAAAAAAACAAGGAATAATTTTAAGTATAGTTAGGGATATAACGGAACGAAAAGAAAAAGAAGAAAAAATAAGCTTTAGTGAAAAGCGAATGACACTTTTATATGAGTCAATGAAAGAAGGAGTTTCTCTTAATGAAATTATTACAGACAGTAACAATAAGCCTGTTGACTATAGATTTATAAGTGCAAATGGCAGTTTTGAAAAGTTTATAGACATAGAACACGGAGAAATAATAGGAAAAACAGTGCTTGAAGTGATGCCCCATATATCTAAAGAATGGATATATTTTGTAGGACAAGTTGCACTTACCGGAATACCCGAAAAAATAGAATACTATGATGAAGGTAAAGACAGATATTTTCAATTCAATATTTATTCTCCAAAAGAGAAGTTTTTTGTAGTACTTTTTTCAGACATAACGGAGCTAAAATCCAAAGAGAAAGAGTTGATAGAAAAGTACGAGGAATTAACAGTTTTATACGAAGAACTGGCAGCATCTGAAGAAGAATTAAAGGATAATTATGCCCATATGGAAAGGCTAAAGGAGGAGTCGGAAACAGCTAATAAAGCAAAAAGTTTATTTTTAGCAAATATGAGCCATGAAATTAGAACTCCCCTGGCAGGCATAATTGGAACTGCAGATTTACTTTCTTTAACTGAACTAAATGAGGAACAAGAAGAATATGTTGAGCTGATTACTGAGTCCGGAATGCACTTGTTGGATATCATAAATAATGTTTTAGACATGTCAAAAATTGAGGCTGGAAAATTTAATTTGGATAGTAAAGAGTTTAATCTCAAAAATAATATTGAAAAAATAATAAAGCCGTTTAGTATAAATGGCGCACAAAAGGGTATAGATGTTATGTTGTATTATCAGCCGCTAATAGATGAGGTTGTTATTGGAGATGAACTCAGATTAAATCATGTTATCGTAAATTTGATGGGAAATGCGTTAAAGTATACTAAGTACGGAACCATATTAGTGAAAGTAAAGCAGCTGGAGTGCGGAGAAAAAAGAATTAAACTGCTTTTTTCAGTTAAGGATACAGGAATAGGTATCAAGGAAGATATCAAGGACAAGCTCTTTAAGGTTTTTAGTCAAGGCGATTCATCCTATACAAAAAAATACGGGGGAACGGGGTTGGGACTGGCTATAGCTAAAGAAATTGTAACAATGATGAGTGGAGATATTTGGTATGAAAGCATGGAGGGAGATGGAAGTACATTTTTCTTTACCGCGGAGTTTGGAAGAAGGATAAATGACAATAAGCCCGAAATTATTGCGAAGTCATATAGTAAATTACAAAGCTGCAATGCCAATTTGAAGAATGTTCTTATAGCAGAAGATAATGAGATAAATTTAAAACTGGTAAGTACATATTTAGAAAGAAAAGGTTATACTTATAAAAGTGTTACAAATGGTAAACAAGCGGTAGAAGAATACATTAATAGCCGCACAGATATAATACTTATGGATTTGCAGATGCCTGAAATGAACGGAATAGAGGCTGCTAAAGCAATAAGGCACTTGGAAAAGGATTTAGGAAGACATACCGTAATAATAGCAATGACTGCTTATGCAATGGAAGGTGATAAAGAAAAATGCATAGAAGCAGGCATGGACGATTACATATCCAAACCCATAGATGTGGAACTACTATATTGGAAGTTAAATAAATTTATGAATTGCTAAAAAATTTATATGACAATTGCACAGGGTAAGTATATATAGTACAATTGCAATAAAGCATAATAAATTGAACAAAATATTAAAGCTAATTATTTACTAGAAATTTAGAGGAGCTAATGTATGAGAGACATGAATAAATTTATAAGTGCTGTTAAGTATTTCCTGCTGGCAGCTTGCGTTATACTTTTAGTTAAGTATTCCGGAGGTATATTGAATTTCTTTAGGAATATAAGCAGCGCAGGGGTACCGTTAATAACCGGATTAGCCATAGCTTATGTACTTAATATTTTGATGAAAAAACTGGAGAAAGTATACTTCCCAAACTCAAAGAAAAAAGTAGTAAAAGACTCCAGAAGAGGAGTGTGCATATTTTTATCCATACTGCTTATTACGGCAATAATAGTGATATTAGCATTAATAGTTATACCTGAGCTAATAAATGCAGTGACCGTACTAGTAAGTGCAATTCCGGGTTTTATGGAAAGTGCGAAGGATTTTATTAAAACCAATAGTGATAAGTATACAATTATAGAAAGTGGACTTGAGAGGCTGCAAGTGGATTTGGACGGAATTTTTAAGAGCATTATGGTTACATTATCCGGTATACTTACCGGTTTAATGAATTCAGCATTTTCCTTTGTAGGTTCTTTAACTAGCGGCTTAATGAATTTCATTATAGCTATTACTTTTGCGATCTATGTTTTAGCTAACAAGGAAAAGCTTTCTGAGCAATTAAGAAAGGTTATGAAAGCCTTCTTAAGCAATAAAACTGTACAAAAACTGGACTATGTTCTTAATATTACTAATAGCGCATTCTCAAACTTTATTGTAGGACAATGTGTGGAAGCTGTTATTTTGGGATGTCTGTGTACTGCAGGGATGCTGTTGTTCAGATTTCCATATGCGGCTACAGTTGGTGCATTTATAAGTGCTACTGCTCTCATTCCTGTTGTTGGAGCATATATTGGAGCTGCCTTGGGAGCCTTTATGATTTTGACGGTAAGCCCAATGAAAGCGCTGCTGTTCTTAGTTTTCATATCCGTGCTGCAGCAATTGGAGAATAATCTTATTTATCCTAGAGTTGTGGGGTCCAGCATAGGTCTGCCGGGAATATGGGTATTTGCTGCAATAACTATTGGTGGGGGCTTAGGCGGTATAGTCGGTATGCTTTTAAGTGTGCCTATAGCTGCCAGTATATATAAAATATTTGCTACTAAAGTTAACCAGAGATTAAAAAGCAGTGAAAGCAAGGCATGACCAATAGAAAATGACAGCTTTTATATCTTTGCTGTTATGCAACAGCAAATTTTGGTATAGGAGTTTAGGACATTAGTTGTTGACATATAGGTGAGGACATGTTACGATAATACAAAAATATGATATATTTAGAGGGAGTAACTGCCTGTATTATAACAGGATTCAAAGTCGTCATTACGGATTAATCCCGGCTTTGAAAACAGTAATTGTTTTGTGAGACTCTATAGCCGGTTTTTCTGACTATGGAGTCTTTTTATTTTGCTAAAGCCAAAATATATAAGAGTATGAGAGTTTATACTTAAAAGGAGAGGATTATTATTGAAATAGCAGCTATCTTATCTACGAGAATTATGGGGTTGTTCGAAGAGCTAGGCTACGCAGCAGTAACGCTAATTACTGCAATGGAATATGCATGTTTACCTTTTTTGCCCAGCGAAGTCATATTTCCAATCATAGGCGTGATAGCGTCTCAAGGAAGAATTACCTTCATCGGTGCACTACTTGCAAGTATAGTTGGTGGACTACTGGGATCAATAATATGTTATTTAATAGGCTATTATGGCGGTTATTCGCTGCTTGAGAAAATTAAGGTAAAGTTTCCTAAAGTCAAAGGGAGTATAGAAGCGGTAGATACTTGGTTTGCAAAGTATGGAAAGGCAGCGGTAATGCTGACAAGACTGGTGCCGCTCACTAGAACATATATATCTATTATTGCCGGCAGTGCAAAGCTTGGATTCGCCAACTTTATACTGTTCTCTTTAATAGGTATAACTGTTTGGAATACCTTCCTAGTTTCTCTAGGATATTTTGTAGGAAGTAATTTGGAATATGTAAATGTAATAATGAAAAATTATAGTATTGTTGTGATGATTGCAGCGGTTTGTGCAGTGGCAGCAGTCATTTATAAGATAAGAAAAAGAAAAACAACATAGCTTTCACTTATATAGCTTCTGGACTAATACGTAATTATGTCGTAGGCAATCCAGGTAACAGTGAAAACCATTGAAACCCTGAGCTTTGACGCTCAGGGTTTTCTGCCGTTTTAAAGGATTCACACAACACATATGGTAAAAATAGGGTTTGCATAACTGACAACTTAGTGTTAATATAGAGTTGTCAGTTTTTTATTAAAGTTAATTAGTAAAGGAGGCGTAACTTTTATGATAGAGTTTAAAAACATAACAAAAAGTTTTAAGAGTAGAGTTATACTGGATAAAATCAATTTGAATATAAATAAGGGAGAATTGATAGTATTAATTGGTCCGAGTGGATGCGGAAAGACAACTACATTGAAGATGATTAATAAGTTGATTGCACCTACTTCAGGCCAAATATATATAAACGGAAAAGCAATAGCTGATGAAAACACAATAGAACTTCGTAGAAATATGGGTTATGTAATTCAGCAGACAGGGTTGTTTCCACATATGACTGTAGAAGAAAATATTGGACTTATACCAACCTTGGAAAGATGGCCGGAGGACAAGGTAAGGGAAAAAACTGTGGAACTGATGAAAATGGTTGGCATGGAGCCTGAGGAGTATATGGATAGATATCCGGGGGAACTTAGTGGCGGCCAGCAGCAAAGAATTGGTGTGGCAAGAGCCTTTGCAACAAATCCGGATATAATCTTAATGGATGAACCCTTTAGTGCACTGGATCCTATTACAAGGAACCAGCTGCAGGATGAATTGTATAATCTTCAGCAGGAGCTTAAAAAAACAATTGTTTTTGTTACTCACGATATGGATGAAGCCATAAAGCTGGGTGATAGAATATGTATTATGAAGGACGGGGCTATATTACAATTTGATACACCGGAAAATATACTAAAAAGTCCTGCACACGGCTTTGTGGAGGAATTCATTGGGAAAAACCGCATTTGGAAGCAACCTGAGTTCATTAAAGCAAAGGATATTATGATAGAAAATCCAATAACAGCATCAGGAACAAGAACCGTACTTCACGGTATTGAAATTATGGTGAGTAACAAGGTTGACAGTGTGCTAATAGTAGACAAAGAGCGTAAATTGGAAGGCATTATAACATTGAAAAATATAAGAAAAGATCAAGACAGAACTTCTAAGCTTGCAGATATAATGGAAAGGAATATTGTTACGGTTAAAGCTGAGGACAATATAGTGGACATACTTGTAATTATGAATATGAATGATGTAGGATATATTCCTGTTGTGGATGAAAAATCAAAATTGGCAGGGTTGATTACAAGGAGCAGCCTCATTAACGTTATGAGTAATCAATATATAAATCAGGAGGTGGAAGCTTAGTGAATTTTTTTACAAGTATACAAAGTTTTTTTAATTTTATAAATGCAAGAAATGAACAGATAATAAAATTAGTTTTCCAGCATATTCAGCTTACTTTTATAGCGGTTGCCATTGCAGTAGCTATAGGGGTGCCTCTTGGAATAGTAATCACGAGAGTTAAAAAATTATCATCGCCAATAATTGGTTTTGCAAATGTAATACAGGCAGTACCAAGTCTGGCTCTGCTTGGATTTTTAATACCTGTACTTGGAATTGGAAGTAAACCTGCTGTAATAATGATTTTATTGTATTCACTGCTTCCTATAATTAAAAATACTTATACAGGGCTTATAAACATAAATCCAGACACTATAGAAGCTGCGCAAGGTATGGGTATGACAAAGGGTCAAATATTAACTTTAATACAAATGCCGTTGGCAATGCCTGTAATTATGACAGGTATAAGAATATCTGCAGTTACTGCTGTAGGATTGACAACTATAGCTGCCTTTGTTGGAGCAGGGGGGCTTGGATATATGGTATTTTCCGGCGTACAGACTGTTGATAACAATATGATTTTGGCAGGGGCTATACCGGCCTGTATACTGGCGCTTTTAATGGATTATATTATCGGAAAAATAGAGACGAGGATTATCCCCAGGGGAATAAAAAAAGCTGATGGAACTATAAAGATAAGCAAAAAAAGAAAAAAGAGAAAATTGAAAAGCTGGCAAAAAGCAGCTGCTTTAGCTATGTGTGTTGTTTTAATAGTCATAAGCTATGGTGTATTTTATGAAAAGCACGATAAAGTTATTGTTATTGGTTCTAAAAATTTCAATGAGCAGCTCATATTAGGAAATATGCTTGCGGAGCTAATTGAAAATAATACGGATATAAAAGTTGAAAAGAAATTAAATTTAGGTGGGACAAGTATTGCATTTAATGCACTTAAGTCCGGAGAATTGGATCTATATGTAGAGTATACCGGAACAGGTTTGGTGGATATAATGAAACATGAAGCTATAAGCGATTCGGAGGAAGCATATAATATAGTTAAAAAGTATTTCCGGGAAAATTATAACCTATCTTGGCTAAAACCGCTTGGTTTCAATAACACCTATACTTTAGCAGTAAATAAGGAGTTGGCACAAAAATATAAGCTTAAGAATTTTTCGGATTTGGCAAAGG
>JAEZDX010000503.1 GCA_023417975.1 Bacillota bacterium | reverse complement strand
GATATACTGGCACTGCTCCCCATAATATTTATTTCTTTAAATTTGAGATATAGAAAGTCTCCTTCTTTATTTGCTTTTTCTTTTATTTCCTCCGGACTTAGTATGGTAAATTTTATCCCGTCAAACTTTGGCACAAGGTTCGCATCAAAATTTTCAGATGAAAGTATTAGATTTTCCTTATCCTTAATAAAGTTATAATCCGATATCTCACCGGATACCACTGCTATTTTCAGCACTCTCTTCACCAAATCCTGCTTTGAATTTAGTCCTTTGGCCCTAAATACTATAAGCGATGACACTAATACAAGTATTATGACCAATGATATTAATACAAGGTTTTTTCTCATAAGAACACCCCTCACACTTTACTTCCACTTAATATTAATTACAATTGCATTATAATGTCCTTTCCTATGGGTGTGTCCATGTCCGGCATACTATATTCTTTAAAGATCAACTGAATTCCCGAAATATCCTTGGGCAGTGCCGGCGATACGATGAATTTATAGTTATGATGCCCGTCTCCCCCAGTTCCGCTGTTAAATATACAATCGTATTGGCTATTTATAAACAATTTGAAATGAGTATGCTCAGACTTATGTTCTGCCGAAGCATTTGTATTATCCCAATCAATATTAAGATTTATAACACTGCAATTAGAATATTGACATATATAAGTTATGGAAAAAAATCTGTCCTCTGCTTCAATTGCTTTTAGCACCGGCAAGTTTCCAATAAATCCTTCCGGTTCAACCATTGCCTTAAAGGCATTCTCATTATACAGTGAAGCAAATATTGATTTTAACAAATTCTCATATAAATCAAACTTTTCTCCCCAGTTAGTTATGTATTCAAAGGGTGGATAACCCGGGTTATTGCTTGAAATTTCTTTTCGTTGTTTTATCAATTCGCAAATTTTCTCATCTATTTGTTTAATTCCTTCATCATAATGCTCGGTTGGCCGCCTAAATGATATTCGATTCATCCCGTACCTCCTAAATAACTTTTTCTTACTTATATTAATATCCGGTTACCTTCTTATTTAGTATTCACTTTTTGTAATCATGGCTGATAGAAGAAAAATGCGTTGTAAAATTACTGAGGTAAAGTTTTATTAAACTCCTCAACTTTATCTTTTCTTACAAACAGCTCTTCATTCATAAGACCTGTAACTAGAAACATTTCATGTTCATCAACACCATTTATTTTTACTACCCATCTTTCTTGAGATTCAGAATCACTGCCATTTATTTTCCCAATTGTTTTACCACTGTTATCAACAAGTGTACTCGGAAAGCTTTTAGGAAGAACATATTCAACACCATCTTTTTGTATTGTATTTGTAGACCTGTTATATGAATACTTATCAAGTTTCATAAAAAGTTGATAATATGTAATTATTGCTATGGCTAATACTATTGGCGATATTATTAAAATAACCTTTGCCCTTTTTTTCATTTCTATTTCCCCTTTATAAATTATTATTGCAATAAGCCCTATTCCTTGCTTTAAAGGATAGAATATTCTTTCTATGCACTGAAAAATTATTCACCTTTCATAATGATGGATGATATGGAAAAGCTACGAAGCAATTCGAATTTTGCTTTTAGTCAACCATTTTAATAAACAATATACTGCAAACCCTAAGAGCGAACCTAAAACATTTAGAATGACATCGTCTATATCTCCGCTGCCTAGGTAAGTTGCTTCTTCAATAAACTCAATAAGAAAGCTCGTCCCGGCAGATATGAAAAAAATACTTTTATAATTATTACACCTTTTTAATAACATAGGCAGCAAAAATCCAAGTGGGCAAAACGCTAACGTATTACCTAATAAATTCTCAATTGCAATGCGGACAGATGGGTTACCACCTAAGTAATAAATAGTAGTTTTTAAAGGGATATAATTTACACTCACTACTCTCTGCCATAAAGACCTATGGCTCATAGCTCTAGCTCTAAACTCGACAATATTTATGGCTGTTCCTTCTTTAAAAATAATTACATAAACGAGAATAATAGAATATAGTATGAATATGGTCCATGTTAAAGTTCTAAGCTTCTTGAACGTTAATTTATTGCTCAATATGAACACCGCCTAACTACAAGCTTTAGTGAGTATTGAAATATCATTCTGTCTTAATTACTTGTAATTATATCATATTCGTCCATATATACCCATTAAAAAAGTGCTATCCTTTTTTCAAAGAATAACACTTGTTCTATTATTGTTTAAGCTCACTTCTTTATATACATTTCCCATTAAATATTTGCGATTAACTAAGAATCCAATTCTTTATATACAGGATTAAGCAGCGCCAATAGGCTTACGAGAAAACCTGCTACACCCGTTATCAAAAACATAACGGCCATCCCGGAACCTTTTCCTGTTCCTACAACAATAGAAAGAAATTGTTGGATTGGCGAAGCATTGCCCATAAAGGGTTCAAAAACTTTATCAGCCAGAATTCCGCTAAAAAAAAGTCCCAAAGGTATTGTAAAGAATTGCAGAGTATCGCGAGTTGAAAACACTCTTCCTTGCATTTGTTCAGGTACATTTGTGCGCATAATGGTAGTCATATTCGCAGTAACAAATGGAAGCGGTAAATTACCCGCGAAAGCAGCAAACACCCAGATCCAAGCATTGTTGCCAACTGCCCACAAAACGTTTGCCAAAACGAAGGATATTGCTAAGGAATAGAATATCACCCTTGTCTTTCTCTTTGCCGGTTTAATCATTGTTACTATTATGCTGCCTACCAGTGTGCCGATGCCAATAAATGAAGAAACCAAGCCTAGTACGGGTTGATTGTCTCCCGTTCTTGCCAGAATCATAGCCGGCAATATACCAAAACCGGTCAAATAAGCCAGTAAATTAATAAATGAAAAAAGCAATATAATTCTCAGCAGTGCCTTATGCTCCTTAAGAAAATTCAATCCCTCAAAGCAGCTCTTTAAAAATGTTTGTTCCTTTTTTCTTTCATCCACACGTATATGAGGAATGTGTATAAAAAACATCAACGACAGTATTGCAATTCCGAAAGAAAACAAATCTATTGCAAATATTATTTTAAGCCCTCCAAAAGCGAACAAAGCAGTCGCCAGTGCAGGCGATATAATATTTACAAGGGAATTGGAAAAGGACTGCAATCCGCTAACTCTCACATATTGCTCCTTTGGTGCTAACATACTAACCGCAACATTTGCAGCAGGATTTTGAAATGCTGCCATAAAGCTCAAAACAAAGTTAATTACATATAGATGCCATATATATAGGTTGCCTAAGCTAAAGAGAATGAAAATTGTCAATGTACCCATAGCTGCAACAAAATTACTCACTAGCATAATTTTCTTTTTATCCCACCTATCCGCAAGAGTTCCTGCAATAAAACAGAATAGGATTGACGGTAAGTAGGTAAAAAATGAAAGAAAGGTTATACTGGAGGCAGTTCCCTGCTGTTGGTATGCCCAGAGAATAAGGGCGAATTTGGTCAAAGCTGAGCCGAGTAAAGAAATAGACTCGCCGCCCCAAAGAATCAAAAAAGATCTCATACCTGTATTGTTTTTAAATTTTTTCATGACTTTGCTCCTTAAAATAAATTTAAATTTAAGAAATGCAAAGCCTAATTTCGAACGACATATTATTGCTCCATGCAGATTTCGTCCTATATCAGACCTCACATGGAGCTACATCAACACAAAGTCTCAATACAATCACCTCACAAATTTATTATACAATTGCTTCCATCATAATATCAATACAAACATAATAATAAAAGGCTGCCACATTATGGCGCAGGCCTAATATATCATATAGTGTCAGCTCGGGCGCTAAGGCTATGTTTGAAAATAGTGGTGGGAGTGATTTAGACAAGCTCTAAGTGTCAATAATCTAAAAATAAGGTAAAGATCTAATATTCTTTATCAGCTTCATAAATTCATGAAAGTAGGATGTTTTATGATAGCTCAACTCAATATGAAGATATTTATTACTTTCTGTATAGATTGGAGTGGCGCATATGTATAATGAAACTAGTAAAGTTAGTGAAATTGATGACATCGATAATAAGGATGAACTGCTGGAAGGCCTTATGAATATGAAGCCTTCACAAATGCAGTGTTTGAAGGATATTATATTTTCTAAAACTGATAAACTTTCAGATGAAAGTCAAGCTACACCTGAGTTAAGCTGTCCTGATTGCAGCTCCCTCACCATTATTAAGTTTGGGAAAAACAGGCTTGGAAAGCAGCGCTACAGATGCAACCACTGCAAAAGAATTTTTGTACTGCCAACAAATTCACCACTAAGCTGCGGAAATTTATTTCCTAATTTATCGCCTTCAAAAAATCGTAGAAGATTCGATATTTTCTCAGGCGAACACTGAAGGTTAAATTTCCGCAGCAGTAGCTGCAGTAAAAAGCCTGCAAAAATGTGGCTTCACTATGTTGAGTGTATGGAAAACGGCATGTCCATACGCAAGTCTGCGGTTATTGTAGGAATTAATCCTACTACCTCCTTCCAGTGGAGGCACAAAATATTGAATGCAATAAAGTCGGAGCTGCCAAGTAAGCTTTCCGGTACTGTTGAGATAGATGAAGTTATTATCCCCGAAAGCTTTAAAGGAAATCATTCAAAGGATGAAGATTTTTATATGGGAAGAGCACCGAGAAAAAGAGGTCCAAAGCTATCTGAGCGAGGCTCATTAAGAAGTGTAAGGGTGCTTTGCTGTCTCAGCAGGAGAGAGGAGATATTTTCAGACGTTATAGGTAGGAACAGGCCGGTTGCCGAACAACTCATTGGTTTACTAGAGGATAAAATAGAAACAGGTTCAACTATTTGTACAAACAATAATGCCTCCTATAGGACTGTGGCAAAGG
>JAEZDX010000442.1 GCA_023417975.1 Bacillota bacterium | reverse complement strand
GACGAGGACGGAAGCTATAAATTTGAAAACTTAGTTCCGGGAACCTATAAGGTAGTTTTCCAAGCTCCTGAAGGAATGAAGTTTACAACAGCTGATAAAGGAAATGACGACAATTTGGATAGTGATGCAGATATCCATGGCGAAGTTACAGTAGTACTACCATCAGGAAGTAACAACACCTCCGTGGATGCGGGCCTTTATAAACCGGCTTCCGTAGGAGATTACGTATGGGAAGATATAAACGGAAACGGAATTCAAGATGCTGGAGAAAGAGCTTTGCAAGGGGTGACAGTAAAGCTATTTGACAGCTCTGATAAAGAAGTGGGAAGCTTGATTACAGGCTCCGAAGGCAGCTACCAATTCACAGATTTAATACCGGGAGAATATAAGTTGGTATTTAAAGCGGCTGACGGTATGAAGTTCACAACTAAAAATGCGGGCTACGATATAGCTGCAGACAGTGATGCGGACTTAAGCGGTGAAGCTCATGTAATCTTAGTTTCAGGTGACAATAATAAAACTATGGATGCAGGTGCTTATATTCCGGTTAAAATCGGAGATTATGTATGGGAAGATGTAAACGGCAATGGAATCCAGGATGATGGAGATAAGCCGCTTAAAGGAGTGACTGTTAAGCTCTATGACAGCAGCAATCATCAGGTTGGTTCTGAGATTAACACCGGAGATAACGGAAAGTACGAGTTTACGGATTTAATCCCGGGAAGCTATAAAGTAGTATTCAGTGCTCCGGATAATATGGTGTTCACAGCCTTACAGGCAGGTTCAAACAAGTCTGTGGATAGTGACGCAGGAGCCAATGGAGAAACGTCGGTAGTTTTGACATCGGGAAAGGATGACCTTGATATCGATGCCGGCTTATACACTCTTGTGAGAGTAGGAGATTACGCCTTTGAGGATGTAAACGGCAATGGTGTGCAGGATTCCGGAGACAAGCCTCTGAGGGGAGTTTCTGTAAAACTATACGATGATATGGGAAATCAAGTAGGCAGTGAGGTTATCACAGGAGAAGACGGAAAGTATTCCTTCGACGGCTTAATCCCCGGAACCTACAGGCTGCAATTTGCAGTACCTGAGGGAATGAAAATAACAACTCAATATAACGGCTTGGATGTTGAGAAAGACAGCAATGCGGATTCTGACGGAAAAGAAATTGTAGTACTCCACTCCGGAAAGAATAATAACAGCATAGACCTTGGAGCCTACAAGCCTGTATCGGTAGGAGATAAGGTTTGGAAGGATATAAATGAAAATGGAATTCAGGATTCGGGTGAACCGGGTATGGCGGGAATTTCCGTGAAGCTATATAAATCCGGCATAGAAGGGGTTTATCAAAATACAACTACCGATGCAGAGGGAAATTACAGCTTCAACAATTTAATGCCGGGTAATTACACTATAGAGTTCCAGAAGTTAGACGGTTTTGTATTTACAGAGTCTAATGCGGGAAGTGACAGAGCAAAGGACAGCAATAGCGGTAAAGATGGAAAAGCTGAGGTTTCACTGAAATCCGGAGTAAATGACAGTAATATAGATGGCGGGCTGTATAAGCTATGTGCTATAACTGTTAAAGTAATAAGCAAGCTAACGGGAGAGCCTGTGTCCGGTGCCAACATAGAAATATATGATGAAAATGGAAAGCTTATGGGAAGCACGGTAACAGATAATAGCGGAAGCTTTAGCGTAGAGAAGCTTTTATCCAACAGAACCTATTCCGTAACAGCTTCTAGGACGGGCTATACACCATTTAAGGAAACCGTAAATTTAAAGGAAGAAGATGTGACGGTTATATACACCCTGGAAAGAATGGCTGATTATATTCCGAAGGTTCCGGATTACACAAAGTCTACGCCTGAAAACACTCCGTATTCAAGTGCTGTAAAGGCAACTGAGGAGGTTAATGTGGGTAAGCTTACCTACAGCAAGCTAACTGATCCTGAGAATGGTAAAGTAACAGTATCGGAAAACGGAGAATGGACATATGTTCCTAATACCAATTTTGTAGGGGTTGATGTATTTAAGGTAAAGGTAGATGACGGAGACGGCGGAATAGCAGTTTCAACTGTAACTATGAATGTTCTCAGAAATATTCTGGATGTAATAGGAACTATAACTGATAAACAAACAGGCAAGGTTTTGCCAAACACATTAATTAAGCTCTGTGACGAAAGCGGAAAGGTTTTAGCAAGCACTCAATCCGATAGTAAGGGAGATTATGTGTTTAAAAATGTAGTTATAGGAAAGTATATTTTTTCAGTAGAAAACCCTCAATATTCATCACAAAGTATTGGAGTTAATGTGTCACCGGTTCATCCGGAGGATACAACCTTCAGAAAAGATATAAGTCTTATTGATTTTGTTATATCCCTTGTAGCAAATCCTAATTCCATCATAGGTAATGGAAAGTCAACTTCCATACTCACAGCAACAGTTACAGATAAGAATAATGTACCGTTGGAAGGTGTACTGGTTACCTTTAGTGCAGAGTCGGGGAGCTTCCCTGAGGGTAATACAGCTTATACTGATTCCAAAGGCAAAGCTTCCGTAACCTATAGATCCATTTTAATAGAAGGAATAGAACATCAAGTTATTCCTGTAAAGGCGTCTGTAAGTGATGAAACCAGGGGCTTGCATGCAGAGAATCAAATTCTCGTAAACTTTGAGCCTGCCAGCATTCAGGGAGTAGTTGTAGATAATGAAACAAAGCAGCCTATAAGCGGTGCTATAGTTGAGGTATCTAAGGATTTTGACGGTGACGGAGTTATAGATTTCTACGGAAAAATGATTACCGGGGCCGACGGAAGCTATAAGATTGCTATTCCGAAAGGAAATACGGTATATGATGTAGCTATAACAAAGCCTATAAAAATAGGTGATAAGACAGTTACTAAGACCTTTAGTCAGAAGGTACGGTCAGGAGATATCTCCGGAGAGGGCAATGAGAACTTTATGGCAGAGAAAACTGCCGTAGGACTTGTACTCTTTAAAGATGCAGGTGGTGAAGAAAGAGAACTGGAGGATTTATCCGGCTACGGAATAGACGTTTATTTGCAAGGGGATGCAGGAAAAGGAAGTACTGTATCCGGCATTGAAGCAGCTATAGAAAAAGAGGGAGCAGGTAAAGGCTTGTTCCAGGTTTCCGGATTAGAGAAAAATACCACCTATACCTTCGCCATTACTTATACCTTGGAAAACGGCAGCAAGATAATAGTTGGTACGGTAGATGTAAATGTTAATTCAGATGGACAGATGAATATAAGCAAAACCTTGATAGATCCATATGGTATAGTAACCGATGCAGAAACCGGCCACACTATTAAGGATGCAAATGTTAAGCTTTATTATGCGGACACTGAAAGAAACAGAAATCATGGAATTGTACCGAACACGCTTGTTGAGCTTCCTATTATAAAAGGCTTTGAGCCTAATGATAACAAGAATCCGCAGTTAAGCAATATTGACGGAAAATATGCCTTCATGGTTTATCCCGATACTGATTACTATATTGCGGCAGATGCGGCAGGTTATGTACATTTTAAGAGCGAAATCATTTCTGTTAACAAGGAATTGGTTAAGTATGATTTTAAAATGAACAAGGAGGTACCTGTAAATACGGATTTACCTAAGACAGGCTCACTATTTGACTTGAATCTTGATGTAATTTTGGGCTTAGCCTTAATTTCTACAGGATACTTATTAGCCTTTAGAAGAAGAAGAAAGAGATAAAAAACAGTGCCTCGGCAGAAGCTTTGCCGAGGCGCTGTTTTTTTATGCATTTATATGTTGACAGTTAATAAAAGAAGGGTTAAGCTATAATTGAACGCTGTTTAATTATAGAACGGTGTTCAATACGAATCAGGAGTAAGTATATGACTATTGAAAAGAGAAGAGAGAGAGAAAAAGAAGAGATGAGAGAGCTTATACTCTCCGCAGCAGGTGAGATTATAGCAGCTGAGGGCTTTGACAAGCTGTCAGTTAGAAAAATAGCTAAGAAGATAGAGTATTCTCCATCAATTATCTATCACTATTTTAATGATATGGATGAAATATTAAACAATGTAATGCAAAGAGGCTACAGCAAAATAGTTTCAGCCGTAACTTCCGCAGAGGTAGTTGGAAGTTCTCCTGAAGCAAGATTGCAAGAGATGACTGCAAACTACATAAAAGCAGCACTTAGTATGCCAGATGAATTTATAAAGGCTCAATTAAACGGCTCAAAGGAAGCTTTAAAGCACACTTCATTCTTGTACAAAGGAGCGTCAAAAGAAAATCCGGCTTTGTCTGCATTGTGTGAATGTTTGCAAGAAATATACAGGCATAAGAAAGTGGACGAAAATACAATCGAAGCAACTGCTCAAATAATTATAGTGTCAACCTTAGGTCTTATTATAAAGCTTATCGTTGAAAAAGACATCGGAGAAGAACAAAGACAAAGACTTATAGAGCTTTACTCAAAAGAAACGGTATTGAAGATTACGGATAGTGATGCAATTGAATAGTTGGAAAGGGGTAATTAAATGAATACTTTAATAGTTTATGCAAGCAAGCATGGATGTACGGAAAAATGTGCACAATTGGTGGCTAAAGAGCTCCATAATAAAACTGACATAATAAACTTAAACACTCAAGAGAATATCGATATTTCAAAATACGATAAAGTAATTATTGGTGGGTCAATATATATCGGAAAAATACAAAAGGCAGTATCACAATTTTGTTCAACAAATTTGAATGAATTAAAGAGAAAAAAGATCGGATTATTTATATGCGGAATGCAGGAGGGAGACGCGATAACTACCGAAATAAATCAAAACTTTCCTGCAGAGCTGATCAATATTGCAGCTGCGAAAGAACACTTAGGAGGAGAATTTGTATTTGCTAAAATGAACTTCGTGGAAAAGTTTATAGTAAAAAAAGTATCAAAGACATCCACCGATAAATCAAATATACTAACGGATAACATCAGTAAGTTATCTCTCGCAATGAATGGAGTTTAATGAGAAGTTTCTTCAGATGAAGAGAAGCTATACTGAATATTGAAACTTTTAGTGGAAGATTGGTGATTGGAAGACCAATCGGGAAAAGCCCATGAGGAATATATAAAGACTGCAAAGGCCATAGAAGTAGAGGTTAAGGATTTGGCAACAAGAATTCAAAATAATGAGCTTGATTTAAGTGCAGAGCCAACCCTTTGAGGTTGGCTCAATATAACGCCTTTAAGCATTCTCTTCAGTTTTTACAGATTGATGCTGAGGATTTACAAAAGTAAACTGCAGCGGATTTCTGTCAACCAGTCTTGAGTAAGTATATTTAGGATATCCCACCATAACCGCACCGGTAATCTTCTTGTCTTTAGGTATATTAAATAGTTGAATTAACGGAGAATTTTCTTTCATAGCAACTCTTTCAAACATTCCTGCCCAACAGGAGCCCAATCCTAATGTCGGTGCATATAATTCCAAGTAGGCCAACGAAAAAATAGAATTTTCTCTTCCTCTTGGAAAGTTTATATCAGCAGTTGCCAGGATAAGGCAGGATGCTCCACGCAAAATTGTATCAATTCCTTTTTCACGATATGGCTTTGTAAAGGTACTTGATACATTGTTCCTTTCGAATTCTTCAATGACAAGCTCAACAGCTTTATCAAGTATCTTTCTGTCATCTATAATTACATAGGATATATTTTGCAGATTGTGTCCGCTTGGAGCAAAATGTGCAACCTTG
>JAEZDX010000380.1 GCA_023417975.1 Bacillota bacterium | reverse complement strand
GGACATATGTGTATAGGCAAAGAGAATTGCGATGAATTTGCACTTATGGAAAAATTGCAAAATGAACTTATTGAACTTAGAGACGTCTTTTATAATTGGTCTTATTACGACAGTGAAAGCCTCTTCTATTCCATCAGGGAGAAGCAGGCAGCATTGCACAGTTTGGAACTTAACTTAAAACATAACAGATTAAACAACTTATAAGATGATAAAGGTTGGAATAAAAATGCCTCCATTAAACTGTAATATTGGAATATACGGTTTAGTGGAGGCATTATACTTTAACAGGGGCATTGATATTTCCATATATTAATCCTATATCATATTATTGACGGAGGTGAAATTTATGCTACATGAAACGGAGTTAAAGTATGAACAATTGAAGCTTGTCATAGAAAATATGCCTGATTTCAATTCTACTGAAGATGTTGAACCTTTTGATAAAGTAATAGGTCAAAAGCGAGCTACTGCATCCATTGAGCTTGGACTTAATATGGAAAGTAAGGAATATAACATTTTTATATCGGGAAAAACCGGAACAGGAAAAACCGGATACGTTGTACGAAAAATCGAGGAGTTTGCCAAGGACAAGGAATCCGCTGAGGATTGGTGTTATGTATATAACTTTGATAACCCTAACAATCCAATGGCTATTTCACTTAAATGCGGCGTAGGAGTAGAATTTATAGAGGCAATGGCAGCTTTTATTAAATTTGTTATAAAGGAAGTTCCTATATTTTTTAATTCAGAGAGTTATGACAATGAAAAGAATAGTATAGTTGATAAATATGAGAAGCAGCTTTTAAATTTGACAAGGGAATTGAGCAGTAGAGCCAAAAAATCAGGCTTTAATGTTAAACAAGCTTCTACAGGGGAATTTGTTTTTATTCCGTTAAAAGATGAAAAGGAAATGACTACAGAGGATTATGATGCCATGGAAGAAGCTGAGAAAGAAGAATTGGAGAATTCGGTCAATACATTAAGAAGTACTTCCAGTGATATAGCCAAGCAATCACGAGTGCTCAATAAGAAAATGGATGAAGAGCTAAAGCAGTTGGATGATAAAATTGCAAAAAGTATAATTGAATCCAGGCTGGAAGAATTGCTTTCAAAATACGGTACACATGAAAAGGTTATAAAATATATAATTGCTGTGGAGAATGATATTATACAAAATATTTCGCATTTTTTTGAGGATGATGACAAGGAAGGTAATAAAGACGCCGAAAGACTATTTCTTAGAAGGTATGAGGTTAATGTCATAGTGAGTAATGAGCCTAATAAAGGAGCACCGGTTATTTTTGCCGACTCAGCTCAGCCGGGACAGTTATTTGGAGCAATTGAGTATGAAAATAAGCTTGGTAATCTTGTAACGGACTTTACTCTCATAAAGCCAGGCTACCTCCATAAAGCAAACGGTGGATATTTAATTATAAAAGCTCAGCAGCTGCTGTCTTATTCACAAGCATGGGATACTTTAAAAAGATGCATAAACCTGCAAGTTCTGGCAATAGAAAATCATAAATACAATATAGAAGTTTTGCCAATATCGACTTTAAATCCTCAGGAGATACCTTTAGAGGTGAAAATAATATTAATAGGGAGCAATCGAATTTATTCTCTGCTGCTTGAATATGATTTGGACTTTGAAAAGTTCTTTAAGATAAAAGCTGAATTTGACGGTGAGATCGAAGGTGATGAAGAAAATATAATTGGACTTATAGGTTTTTTCAGCAATTATGTAAGAAAGAATAATCTGCCTCATATAAGCAGAAGCGGTATAGAAGAGCTTTTGCAATACTCCAGCAGGCTAATTGAAGATAGAAGTAAATTTACCTCTGCCACCAGCAGATTACTGAAAGTTGTTGACATAGCCAGCTATTTTGCAAAAGTGAATAATTCAGAACTAATTCGTAGGGAACATGTCAAAAAAGCTTTGGAGGAAGACGAGGAAATGCACAGCCTTATACGAAAAAAGGTATTGGATATGTATAGCAGTCAAAAGTATATAGTAAAACTTAATGGATATGAAACGGGACAGATAAATGGTTTGTCCGTTGCTGATTACGGGGATTGTATAATAGGTCAGCAGCATAAAATAACGGTATCCACTTTTGCCGGCAGAGAGGGTATAATAAATATAGAGAGAGAGGCAGATATGAGCGGAAGCATCCATAGTAAAGGCATTATGATACTATCCGGGTATGTTGGACAACTGATAGGTCAGCAGGTACCAATAAGCTTTAATGCCAGTATTGTTTTCGAGCAGCTTTATTCAGGAATTGAGGGAGACAGCGCTTCTGCAGCTGAACTTCTTGCACTTCTCTCCAGTCTTTCCGATATACCGCTCAACCAAAGTCTTGCAATAACGGGGTCAGTAAATCAAAGAGGTGAAATTCAACCTATAGGTGGCGTAAATGATAAAATAGAAGGCTACTTTGATATTTGTTCACAGTTTACTTTGAATGGATCTCATGGTGTAGTCATTCCTAAGGCTAATATAAATGATTTAATATTGAAGGATAAGATCATAAATGCAGCACAGAGTGGGTTATTTCATATATATGCAGTGAGTGATATCGGTCAGTGCTTGCAAATATTTTGTCCGGAAAGCTTTACCTGTGCACTGAAGAAGGATATAGTTGAGGCAGTAAAAATCAAGATTGTCGGTAAATTAAAGAAATATAATGAAATTTTAAAAGGCAGCACTGTTTCTTAATATCTGAATAGATTTATGTAAATAATTACATGCTGAATAAACATAAATTACAGGGGAAAAATATTTAAGATATTAATATAAATTTATTGTTCAAGCGAGAGGGTAGTATTATGAAAATTGGCTTAGTAAGGCACTTCAAAGTGGATATAAAAAAGAACAGGTATATGACATCGGAGGGATATAATAAATACAGCTATGATTATGATTTTGCAGATGTGATTCCAAATGAAATCGTAATAGATGCTGAGTGGGATAAGTGTTACTGCAGCAGTCTTCCCCGTGCTCTGAAAACTGCCAGAACTATTTATCATGGAGATATAATTCCAACCGATAAATTAAGGGAAGTTCCGGCTTCCGCTGCCTTCAATTTTAAATATATGCTCCCTTATAATCTTTGGGCTATTCTAAGCAGGTTTGCTTGGAGTTTTAATCATTCCGTTAATCCCGAGGGCAAGACAGTAACTCAGAGAAGAATAAGTGAAATCATAGATACAATACTCATGGATGATTCTAATAATATTCTCATAGTGAGCCATGCAGGTACTATGTTTGAAATCCAAAAAATATTGCGAAGAAAAGGCTATAAAGGTCCGATTTTCTTAAAACCTAAAAATGGCAAGCTTTACGTATTTGAAAAGAAAAGTTAAGATATAGGTACCTTCTTATGGAGGTACTTTAATTTTGCTATGTAAACTTAGTAATTGCTCATATGACCAAAACACCACAATAAGGCTATGTAACAAAAAACGGTTGATGAAAATAATGGACAAACTATGTACATGGACAACTCTCTTCCGGTATGGATGTGACAAGCTTTAAATCACAAACTCTCAGTCTAATTTTGCTGAAGATTACAATAAGTAGCGTATCTATTGCTTTCAGCTGCTCCATTTGTTCTTTACACATACGAAGCCACTTCAGCCATGTTATATAAAAATTCAGATATTTAGTAGCCACTCCATTAAAGGCTGTAATAAACTTTTTCAAGCTAGACCCAAAGCTCCGCGCATTTTGAATATGATAAACTTCCTCAACTACTTGGTTATAATACTTGAGTTTATAAAGCTTAAAGTTAAGTTTTTTAGCAACAGTTACGTAAGCCATATTCCTATTTGTACAAACTGTTGAACCTTCAGGTATGTTATCTTTAAGCATACTCATTAGTTTCTGCCAGTCAGGTTTCAGTTTTCCTGAAACCTGAGAAAAAATATTATCTGTTCTGTCCAGGCAGCAAAGTACTCGTACCTTAACAGAGGAAGTACATTCAGAAAGCCTTACTCCCCTCTTTCTTGCAGCTCTTCCCATACGAAAAAATTTATTTTTGGAATGATTTCCTTTAAAGCTTTCATTAATTAAGGTTTCATCAATTTCAATTATTCCGGATAAATTATTTTTTAGCACAGCCTTTAAAGCATTCAATATTTTATGCCTCCAATGAAAAGCTGTGTTAAAGTGTATTCCTACTACCTTGGCACTTGCACGTACAGACAAGCTGTTACACATACATTGCATATAGTGGAGCCAATGCTCCGTTGATTTTTTAGTATACATCAAGGGTGAATTAGTGGCGGTAATAAAACTTCGACCGCAAACCTTACATTTGAATCTCTGTTTTTTATGTTGATTTTTGCCGCACTTAACAATAGAATTACTTTTACAATGAGGACAAGTATCTGCACATTCAGAACTCTTTGCAATAAAATCAATGCACTTTTCTTCTGATGCTTTATTGTCTTTATTCAATATTAACTTTTTCAAATTATTCACTTCATGAGGCTTTAAATATTTAAGTGCCTCAAATATTTCGTTTTCTTCCTGTCTATTAGTGGCATCGGTACACACGCAGCTCACCTCCAAAATATTCGAAAATAAAATATTGAAATTGAAAAGTTAAATACTATATACTCTTTACAGATCGGAGGAACGATAAACATAATTTAACAGTTAAATCTCTGCTAAATTATTGACACATAGGGCTTGTCTTAATCACCATATGCCGTTTTTTGTTACATAGCCTTAGCGCGTATAAAGAGGCATCTAGTAAAATTGAAAGTTAAAAGTTTTAAGAAGCACTAAGGAATACAATTCACATAATATAATTAAAAATTTACTCATCAATATGTAGCACATCATGATATAATTGAATTAAAATATATAGATAGAGTTACGAAAGTAAATATTCAAACTTGACTGGAAGGAATGAGATAATATGAACATACAAATATTAAAATGCCACGGATCAGGCAATGATTTTATATTAATAGATGAAATTACAAATAGTTACAGTTTTACAGAGGATGAAAGAAGAAAGCTCGCTATAGCTTTATGTGACAGAAAAAAAGCTGTTGGTGCAGATGGAATATTGTTTGTATTGAATAGCGACCATTGCGATGGCAGAATGAGGATATTTAATGCAGATGGATCAGAGCCTGAAATGTGTGGTAATGGACTCAGATGTGTAGGAAGATATGTAATTGAAAAACTAAACAGAGATAAAATTACTATAGAAACTATGAAGGCGCAGTATGAAGTTAAAAAAGTAGAGGATTTATATAAAGGGGTCAGTACTGTAGAAATAATAATAGATTCATTGACCTTTGGAGTATCTGATTTGCCTCTTAATTATAACAAAGATACTCTGTTTTTCGGGAAACTGGAGGAATTATCCGATGAACTGGAATTTAGCGCAGTAAGTGTTACGAACCCGCATCTTGTTTCTATTGTTGATGAAATAAAGGAAGAGCAGCTTGTGCAGGTGGGAACTAAAGCTAATAGTACTCAATCCCTTCTGCCTAAAGGGGTAAATGTGAATTTTGTAAAAATCATAGATGGTAACAATATTTATGTAAAAACCTTTGAAAGAGGGGTAGGGCTCACAAAGGCATGCGGTACTGGAATGACGGCATCTTCTGTAATAGCATGCATTGCAAAAAAGTGCCCTGTTGGAGAGATAATAAACATCTTTAACGATGGTGGTATGATAAGATGCATAGTAAATAAAAAGGAAGAGGAAGGATATTTTGTGCAATTTATCGGAAATGCCACATATGTATTTAGGGCTGAAATTGATACGGAAGATATAATTGCATCCTTAAAGAATACTGAGGAATACAAAAGCTTTGAAGTGGAAAGTAATAACTATGAGAATATGTATAAATACACTAGAGAAATAATTGCAGGCTTGGCACAATAAAAGACAGAAGAGTTAAATTATATAAAATAATGCGGATGCAAGAATAATATAGGAAATATGCTTCTATATATAGAAGTGTATTTCCATTTAGTTATATTGAGTTTTAAAAAGGCAGAGTATTTCTTGATGAGGAGTAGAAAAATGAAAAGAACGGTTGATATAATATTGGACAATATGGAAAAAATAATTGTTGGGAAAAGAGGAGTACTGGAAAAGATTATGGCTGCGCTGCTAAATGACGGTCATGTCTTAATAGAGGATGTACCGGGTGTTGGTAAGACTCAGATGGTTGCTGCTCTCGCTAATTCTGTACGAGGAGTATTCCACAGAATACAATTCACTCCCGATGTTATGCCTTCGGATATAATGGGGTTCTCTATGTTTAATCCGGGAACAAGGCAGTTTGAATATAAGGAAGGTGTAGCAGTATGTAACTTTCTGCTGGCAGACGAAATAAACCGAGCGTCTTCTAAAACTCAATCAAGTCTTCTAGAGATAATGGAGGAATTTCAAGTTACTATAGATGGAAAAACATATCTTTTGCCAAGACCTTTTATGGTTTTAGCCACTCAAAATCCTATAGAAAGCTATGGTACATACCTACTCCCCGAGGCTCAGATGGATAGATTTTTCATTAGACTTTCTATAGGCTATCCAAGTAAAGAAGAAGAAAAACTCATTCTTGACAGATTTGAAAAGAGCAATCCTTTAAGTGATTTGCAGCCGGTGGTGGAGCTAAAGGAAATTATTGAGTTGCAGAATCAGGTTAAAAACATAAAAGTAGAGGATTGTCTCAAAGCATATATTATTAGCATAGCTGAAGCTACAAGAGATTATAATGACATAGTTCTCGGAGTAAGCCCAAGAGGAAGTCTCAGTCTCCTGAAGGCAGCTAAAGCATGGGCCTTCATAAAGGGGAGAGAATTTGTTATACCGGACGATATTCAAGAAATGGTGAAGCCGGTTTTAGCACATAGGCTCATACTTGGCAGCGGAGCAAAAATAAAGAATATAACGGCGGAGAACATTATTGAAGAGATAGTTAATAGCATAAAAGTTCCTTCATTCTAACTACAATGTAAATAGCCCATTATACTCAATTGAAAAAGGATGAATATAATGATTAATATTACTACTTATATTACCATGGCAGTTTTAATATTTTTATATGCTTACTTAATTGGCGGACCGGCTAGTATACTGATGCTTTACATGCTCATTGGTGCACCTTTGATATCATTGCTGCTTACAATATCCGTAAGAAGGAAGATAGACGTTTCCGTGAAAATACCTTCTGTGGAGATTGAAAAAGGCGGAAAGGCTATTGTAGAAGTTTTCCTTGAGAATAAATCATGGCTTCCGATACCGTTTATAGATATAGTATTTAGAAACTCTATTAATTTCACTTTGTCTGACCTGCCTATTATAAGCGTGTCTTTAGGACCTTTCAAGAGTAAGACAGTTTCCATGGAATATACAGCGGTGTGTAGGGGAATTGTACCTATAGGTGTTGAAGCCGTTGAACTTAGAGGATATTTAGGTATTCTGAAATTATCA
>JAEZDX010000306.1 GCA_023417975.1 Bacillota bacterium | reverse complement strand
TCGTCCTGAGCCAGGATCAAACTCTCAATTTAAAAGTTTGAGCTCTAGCTTATCGCTAATTTATTTTACAAGCTTTCGCTTGTCAAAAGAATCGCTGACCATGATTTATTCTGTAAAGAATTTATCTTTTCCTGGGCAACATATGAGCGTCAACTCTCGTTGACTATGTTACCCGCTAAAGTGATAACATCACTTTAGCCCTCTGTTCAATTTTCAAAGACCATTTAATTGTTTATGCCGTCATCCGACAGCTAATACAGATTAACATCATAAAACTAATTTGTCAACAAGTTTTTTTAAACTTTGTTTTTTTTAGTTTTTGATGTATCGCCGTGTTTCGACGACGTGTTTTATAATAGCACAGCTTGCTCATTGCTTCTGCAGCTTACATGCCATAGGACCTAATTATTTATATAATACTGCCATTACCTTCATTTATCTTAATATTTCTTATACTGATACACCAGGGTGAGTATTTTGCTGTATAGAAAAAAAGCGGTCTTAAAGCTCTCGACTTACAGAACCGCTTTTCCAACATTAATCTATTTTCTATCAAAAATTTTTGCAAAAATTCCGCTTTCTTGTTTTCCTGATGATATTGCCTTTGAGTATATGTTCTCCCAACCTCCGCTTACTATATCTATATTTTTCATATCACTTGTCTCTGTTATGACTGAGTTATTAATATCCTTCAACATTAGACCACTCATCCTATAAAGTATATTAGCAAGCAAGGTCTTAACCTGTACATATAAATCTTCATCATACTGTTCTCTTGTGATAAGAAAATAAATTACGAATTCAGCAAATATTTTGCTACCTAGCATTCTTTCATTTTCAACATTATCAGCCAAAACACCTAAATACTTTGTGAAAAACAGTGCGCTTCTTCTCTCCGTACAAAATGCTTTTTTAATAACTGCATGCTGCTGCCACGAATTAACACTCAATAATGCATTAGGAAGAAAGAAATCCAAAAGTTCCTCATACTTTGTTATATCCATACTGTCAAGCTGAAGTTCAGTACCGTTAAGAAGCTCATTCATCTCATTGATATCCTTTATTTTTTCAAAATCATTTGCAAATTTGACTAAACCAACCATGTTTGGCGATGTATTTATGCCTCTCTTTAATTTTATGTTTTGAATTTCCTTTATTAAATCCTGTTGACTTTCATAAGTTTTTGTAAGTGAAAGCTGCAGTTCACATCCGCTAAGTATTCTCGTCTCTATAGTCTTATTTACTGAAGTCTCCACACTATTCATGACGGCTAAAAGATCATTACATGCCTTGGGATAATCTTGAGTACCTTCCATACAATCCAAAAAACTTCCGATAGCTTGTTCAAAGTATTGCAGCTTATATGTAGGTAATTGATTAAATACATTTTTCAAATAGTTCCAGAAGAATCTTTGGGTATTAGCAGCTATGCTAAGATTATACTTGTACTCTTCAAACAAGACTTCATTTCCAAGTTGAAGACTGCTCATATACTTTCTGAATTCTAATGCTTTTTCTAAATTTTCTCCATCTATCAAATCTATGAATAATCCTATTGAACTATCGGTATTTCCTTTTTCTTTTTGATTAACATAATAAGACAATACTATTGACGATAATTCATCAAATCCAAACTTCATTTCTTTCAGCAAAACTACAAGATCATTTTTACCGGCTGCCAATGTTCCTGAATGTATTAATATCATCAACAGCGTATTGTATATTTTATTGAAGATAAACTTATTTTTTTCTATATAAAATATTCTCCTAATTATGTTGGCATTTTCCAATATGTTAATCCTACTGAAAACATAAGGCAGACACCAATTCAAGTACTCCTCATATCTTGCAGCAGACACCTCATTAAGCCGGACCTTTGTATTTTTTAGAACTTCTATAAGCATTTTGCTATCTTCATTAGACTGTATAGCCATACCTAGTCTTATAATTTCCGCAACGTTTGGCTCAATAATTATCTTATTTCTTACTTTCATACCTTCAATCTCTTCAATTACACTCATAGCTTCAGTTGTTGGATATAGAAGCGGAATAGTACCTTCATACTCTTTTATCACCTGTCCTAATAATTTGGAGCTCAGTGTAACTTTATCATCTGCTATGAATTCCAGTATGTTAATACATTCTTCTGTATACCTTTCTGTACCCTCAACGCTTTGCAGGTAATAACAAAAAGCTTCGGAAAAGTAGGAACTTTTATAATCAGATACTGCTTCAAATACTGTTGAGTAATACTTCCAAAAAAACTGAGCTTTACTATCAGTTCTATCAAGTAACCCCTTAAATTCATTTATGAGAAACTGATATCCGTTTTTTGAATTACTTATATATAACCTGATATCGCTTGTCCAATCTTCTCCATTCTTGCTGCTCTTTTCTATAAAAAAGCTAACACCTTCCATATGGTTTTCCTTCATGCTTGAAAAGTGCGTTACAAGTATATTCGCAAAAAACTCTCTATTTTCCTCGATGCTATCCAAAACTTTATATATTTCCTTACCTTGTGCAGATAAACTATTTACACAGCTACTTAATAACTTCTCATATGCTCCATCGGCTTTCCAATGATAGTTTTTTCTAATAAGATATTCTATTATAACAAGCATATAGAACTGGATCTGTTTTGGCTTCATAGAATCTAAAACAACGCTCATAGAATTTACTTTTTCCATACTGAAGGAGTATTCTACGAAGCTGTCAAAGCCATTCTCTTTCATGGCAGTGACCTTTTTATAATAATTCAATATATCTGCTATTTGAATATATTTATTAGCTAGCAATATACCAATTGTCCATTCCAGAAACTCCTTGTACTTTGTATCTGATATGTTATTTATCTCAGGCAGGTTTTCGTTTATCAATTTCATAAGCTCTGCATTGGAATTAACTGTTTCCAAGCTCACTCCATATTCCACCAAGCGAGAAATATTTGTGGATGTTTTAATATTCCTCATGTTTTTTACTTGAGATAAATTCAAAACTAGCAATTTCAATTGCTTATTATTAAAAGATAAAGGAATTGAATTTTCAAAATCCTCTATTATTGGCTGAAGTATATTATTACTCAGCTCTATTTCATTTTTCACAGTCTTGTCTATAATTTTTATACATTCGTCTTTGTATACTGCAGTTTCCTTTATCAAATTCAGATACCCTTGTAGTATCTCTGAAAAATAACTTTCATTAAAGCCTCTGATGTTTTCAAATACTTGTGTACAATACTCCCAGAAGAAATCTTCTTTCTTTTTTGATTGAGCAAGTTTAAATATAAATTCATCAAAAATTATATCCTTCCCCTTTGGAAGTCTAAACACAATATTTCTTATTTCATTTGCTCTCTCACCATTTTGTTCTATGATATCCATGTATAATTTAAGTGCTTTATTTCTAGTACTTTTATTTTCTTCAGCTTTTATATAATAGAGTGCTAAAAGACTGGATATATAATTGATATTATCTCCAGCCTCCAACACAATTGTCTTTATATCTACATTATCTTTTACAAGCTTTTCAGCACATTCGCCCATGAAATCTTGAAGTACGCCATTATGGCTAAAATCAATATCACACACCTTTACAGCATCCAACATTACACTAAGATAAAACTTAGCATATTTTGAGTCAGCTTCACATATATAACCGCCTAATGTGCTTATATTTTCATTACTTAAACTATATTCATAAAACCCTTTATTATTGTCATAACTCAAGCTTTTAAAATCGTTATAGAACTTATATATATGAGTAAAGTTATTATCTTCTGTTATCATAAGCAAACTATGCAAGTAATTATAGAAGAATTTATATATCACATTATAAGCCGCCGAATCGGTTATTTTCTTAGCAGCATTAAGCATAGTACAAATAATGACAAAGGCTGTTTCTTGGTCTATGCTATAAACTGAACTTGTTATTACCGGCTCCATCTTTTCAAGAATTATACTACATGCATTGCTATCTGCATATTTATCAACGAAGTTCATAGCCTTCTCAATAGAATAGTAATCCATATTCTTAGTTCCGTTTTGCAAGAAGTAAAATAACTGCATACAGCTGTCAATATCTGTGTCAAGCTTATTATAATTAAAGTCCTGTAGAAAATTCTTGACTTTTTTTAACACTTGTTCATCCAGCATATATCCAACTAAAACGAGTTCAGAATATTTACTGTCGCGTTTAATACCAGTACTTGAGCCCTTAATAAAATTAAATACTTCCGCTGACTTCTCTTCACTATAGCTCTCCGAATTAACACTTTCTTCTTCATCATCAATAAATATTGTACAACTTTCCCACTGATGCTTTTCTTTGCTCTCATTTCTTCTGAATATGATAGAATCCGAGATTTTTCTTGGAAAAGCCTCTTTAACTGCTGAAATCCAATAAGGTATATTTGCTTTATTATCGCAAAGCATAACCGGCTTATGACTGTCTTTATATTTTATTAGTGCGTTAATTATATGTTTTAATTTGATTATTCTTAATTCAAATATATCTTTATTTATACTTTGTCTTAAAAAGTCACATATATTATCAAATGGAATATCTGCCTCAAGTACATATTCTATTTTCCTATAAGCTTTGTCTTCAAGAAACTCATTTAATCTCTCCTCACTTTTTAAGTTTTCCTCTCCTTCCACTTCTTTAGGTTCCATTTCTCTGGCTTGACTCTCTTCCTTCTCTAACATATTATCCTCTTTTAGTTTTTCCATTTTACCTCCGGGCAAAATTTTCCCATCGGTTACTCTAATGGCAGCTCTGAACCTATTGGTCATGTACACGACACCTCCTACTCATATTCTGTTTATTACTTTACCTATAAATTTCTCAGTTTCATTTCTTTTGATATCTGTCCTTGTAAATATATGCCAGAAGGTGCGTAAAAATTCAATTACAAAATACAATAAAAAAACCATCGGAATAATTTTATAACTCCGATGGCTTTAGATTCTTCAATATTTTTTGTTTTTCAGGTACATCTTGTTTAATTAGGTCCTTCTGAACTTCTGTATAGTCATATTTGATATTTTTAAAAACAAAGTTAATAATATCTCCTCCTATTTCAACCACAGCAAAATTTACCACAGCATTTGGAGTGTACCCTACTGAACCGGGATTCATTATTCTTTTTTCCTTCCAATAACTGCCGAAAGCTTGAAGATGTGTATGCCCCATCAGTATATACTCACAGCTTTTTAGCTCTTCCTCGTCTATATATTGTTCCGATACTGTGTGTACCAGCATAAACCTTTTGCCATAAAGCTCCACAGCCTTTGATTTAGGTATATTTTGAAGAGTCCTCAGTCTGTCTTCTCCAATAGCTGCTTTGGTCCATTCAATATGACTGATTCTATCCTTGTTTTCCAGACTGTAATCTCCTTCAAACAATTCAATTTCATTATTGCCAAGTATATTTATAAATCTTTTGTCCTTAACAACTATATCAAATACTTCTTGAGGATTAGGTCCTAACTGAAGAAAATCCCCAAGATTCAAAACCGTTTTAATTTCAGGTCTTGCGTCCAAATAATTCATAAATACTTGTAATGCATATTTATTTGCGTGTATATCCGATACTACAGCAAATCTATTTATATTCATTATTAGCTCTCCTTTATGTATTAATTAATATATCCATACTTTAGAGAAGTACAAAAATACAATTTCTTGTAAACATTTACAGTTATAATTTAAATAAATGGGCCC
>JAEZDX010000568.1 GCA_023417975.1 Bacillota bacterium | reverse complement strand
AATTTGAAGATGTATATAAGGCCGTTATGCTTTAAGGGCTGAACAAAACGGGTATATGCGGCATTGGCGTAGCATTCTGTAAATAAAACCGGACTGAACACAAAGGCAAAAAAGCTGCAAGGTTGCTCACGCTTTTTTACAGCCATATGCAGCAAATTCGGCGGTATAAGAATGGCTTCACCTTCACAAAGAGAAAAGCTGGTATCTTCAATTATAAATTCAATTTCGCCTTGTTCCAGATAAAAAATTTCAATCTCCTCATGCCAGTGCTGGTACAATACCGGATTATTGCCATCAGCAACTTCGGTATGATGTAGCGAATAAGGACGGTTGTCAATCATGTGAGTAATGGTTTCTTTATAATTATTATTTGTAAGTTCTTTATGGCGTATCATTTCACGTAATATCCTTTTACCTTTCTCTCATTTTAATTAAGTTTAGCATGTCAAAACAAAATGTCAATATAGTATCAGTTTTTGTGATTATAAGTAAAGTTTATATGTGAAAAAAGAGATATAGTATATATATGCTATATTTATTTCTTATTCTTGATTAAATATTCCTAAGGAGGATATTATGGGAAAAATAACACTATATGAAAATAAGCTTGTGTATGAGCGTAAAGATGAGCTTACGGTAATTGAGGCGTACGGTGAAAATTGTTTACGCTGCAGAACTACTAAGAATGCCAGACTTTCAGAGGAAGCATGGACGCTATTACCGCCTAAAACAGAGGCTAAGTGCGTTGTAACCGGTGATGAAACGGAAGCTACTATAACAAACGGTATGATTTCTGCAAAAATTGAAGCGGGAAACATATGGTTTGGAGGTTTTATTACTTATTTCCGTAACGGCATACAAATACTTCGAAACAAATTCGAAGGGGATTACACTAACAGAAACGTTCATACGGAAGGTGACCACTATCAAGTTAAGGTTATTTTTCATGCAAATAAAGGAGAGCATTTTTATGGCTTAGGGCAGGAACAGGAAGATCAGTTTGACCGCAAAGGAAGTTCATGCAATTTAATGCACTATAACACAAAATCTGCGCTTCCGGTTGTGTATTCATCGTTAGGCTACGGCTTCTTTTGGAACAATCCATCGCCAGGACGCTGCGAGCTTACAAATAATCATACAATGTGGGTGGCAGACAGTGCTTATCAGGCAGACTACCTTATATATGCTGGAGAGACCCCAGCAGAAGTTATGAGAATTTATTGTGATTTAACAGGTTATGCTTCGGAATTTCCAAATTGGGCAGGTGGTTTCTGGCAGTGCAAGCTGAGATATGAATCCCAGGAAGATTTGCTTGAAGTTGCACGTGAATATAAAAAACGAGAAATTCCAATTGATGCAATAGTAATTGACTATTTTCACTGGACTGAACAGGGAGATTGGAAGTTTGATCCTAAATATTGGCCTGATCCGAAAGCTATGTGTGAGGAGCTTAAGGAAATGAATATTCAGCCTATTGTTTCCATATGGCCAACTATTAATCCCAAAAGCGAGAATTACCATGAAATGAGCGAGGGTAATATGTTGATTCGCACAGAAAACGGACAATATGGTACCTTTGATTTCTACGGTCAGCAGACCTTTATTGATACTATGAATCCGAAGACAGCAAAATTTGTATGGGATAAAGTTAAGAACAATTACTATGATTATGGTATTCGAAATTTCTGGTTGGACGAAGCTGAGCCGGAGGTTCATCCTCAGCAATTCGGGCATTTGAAATTTTATCTTGGCAATGGTGCACAAACTGCCATGCTTTATCCATATTATTACGCCAAAATGTTTTATGACGGCTTGAAATCGGAAGGCGAAGAAAAAATAATATCCTTAACGCGTGCGGCTTATCCCGGAAGCCAGAAATATGGTGCAGCAGTATGGAACGGAGATATAAGGTCCACCTTTGATGCTCTGAGAATGAGTGTAAAAACCGGCTTGTCCATGGCAATGAGCGGCATTCCGTGGTGGAACTCGGATATCGGAGGATTCTTATTCGGAGACATAGAAAGTGAATATTTCAGGGAATTAATAGTACGTTGGTTCCAATTTGGACTGTTTAGTCCTATTATGCGACTTCACGGTGCAAGACAAAAAACGAAAAATCATGTTCCTCGTCATCCAGGTATTATAGAGCAAAGTGGGGGAGACAACGAAATATGGTGCTTTGGAGAAGAAAATTATCCCGTGCTTAAAAACTTGATTGAGCTTCGTGAAAGAATGAAGCCATATACACAAAAATATATGGATATTGCCAGTGAAACAGGTAAGCCTGTTATGAGGCCTATGTTCTTTGATTACCACAAGGATGAAAAATGCTATACGCTGGAAGATCAGTATATGTATGGGGAAGAAATCCTTTTTGCACCAATTGTTGAGCAAGGGCAGGAACAGCGACAGGTTTATTTGCCGGAAGGCAATTGGATTCATGTATATAATGGAAAGACATATACAGGTGGTCAAACCATTATGTGCCAGGCAAAGCTTCATGAATTTATAGCCTTTGTAAAAGAGGGCAGCGATGCCATTGAAATCTTTGATATATTACTGAGACAGTAAATGTAAGTATAATTGGAGTTAACAATCTATATTTTTGTAAAATCATTATAAAAGTCTGCGGGTCTTTAGTGAGATCTGCAGACTTTTTACTGCAATGGAAATGTAAGTTTTATAGTCTATGGCTTCATTTAATTGCACGTTTCCAAACTCCTCTTCCATTAGCACCGGTAAAGATATTTGTACCATTTATGCAGAAGGAGTACACATCAGTGCTAGACAAGCCCGAATCGGCACTGCTCCAGCTTTTGCCATTATTAGTGGAATGAAAAACCCCGCTTCCATAGGTACCTGCAAAAATTTCAGTGCCCTTCACAGCCAGGCAATCTATATGCGTGTTAGTAAGTCCTTCATTAACAGGACGCCAGTTTCTCCCATTATTATCGGAAAGAAAAACACCTTTGTTTGGGGTTGCTGCAAACATATTTTTACCGTAGGCAGCAAGAGCAAATATCTGATTATCTGTTATTCCTGAATTTACTGCTGTCCAGCCTTTGCCATTATTGGAGGAAAGGAATATTCCGCCGCCAAAGGTTCCGGCAAAAATATTTTTGCCGCTCACTGCAAGAGTGCCCACATTATAGTTTGTAATACCGAAATTCACAGGATTCCAGGTGGTGCCGTTATTTGTAGAGACAAACACGCCGCCGCCTAAAGTTCCAGCGAAGATATTCGAACCGCTTACTGCCAGAGAATAAACATATAGGTTTGT
>JAEZDX010000183.1 GCA_023417975.1 Bacillota bacterium | reverse complement strand
CCTCTTAGCTGCATAATAGGCGATTTTTGGTTCAAATATAAGTCTCATCTCATATAAGTCTTTAATATTAAGCCTTATGCCCGATAATCCTCCTAAGTCAAAGTTTTCATCCAATTCTTTGTTATCTTTAATAAAAGTGCCTTTGCCGCGTCTTATTTCCAGAACATTATGAGCTACTAAAATTCTTATTGCTTCCCTTAGTGTAGTTCTGCTTATTTTCAATTCTGCTGAAAGATCATTCTCATTTGGAAGTTTGTCACCGGTCGAAAATCTTTTGTCTATTGTGATCATGGCAATTATATCATCAGCAACACTTTCAGCTAAAATTTTTTCTTTCTTAGGCATGGGATAACCTCCTTACAGTTCCATTAAGCCGGAGTTTCTAAATATAAACTTCTATATTAGATTGTGAACATTGATATGTATAAAATAATAACTTAAGAATACCGTAAACTATATTTTTTATCAAGCAGCCATCTCCCACACTACAAATACGCATCAACACTGTAAGGTTGACTTGACATGTAGCTAAATATATATTACACTAATAATGTAAGGTCGACATTACAGGAGGAACGAATATGAAAAACCGGCTAAAAGAACTTAGAGAAAAGCTTGGACTCACCCAAGAACAATTAGGTGAACTTGTAGGAGTTTCAAGGCAGGCAATTAACTCCATTGAAACTGAGAAGTTTGAGCCCTCCATATGGCTGGCTTATGATATATCTAAAGTATTTCATAAATCCATTGAGGATATTTTTCTTTTTGAAGATAGTGAAAGAAAATCCAGAGCACAACAAAGCAAAGGAGCTGTTATAAATGGCATTGAGGCAAATTAGACTTTTTAGTGACGAAATATTAAGAAAGAAAAGCAGACCTGTAGAAGTAGTAGATGATAAAATAAGACAGCTATTGAACGATATGGCCGATACTATGTACAATACAGAAAATGGAGGCGGCTTGGCTGCACCGCAAGTTGGTATATTAAAAAGATTGGTTGTAATTGATATGGGACAGGGTCTCATGAAATTGGTAAATCCTGTGATAATAAGCCATGAAGGCACTCAACTCGTTATTGAAGGCTGCTTAAGCCTGCCAAATACTTATGGTAAACTCATGCGCCCTTCTAAAGTAACTGTTCAGGCTTTAAATGAAAATGGTGAAAAAATTGTATTAACCGGTACAGGTGATTTGGCAAAATGTTTCTGCCATGAAATAGATCACTTGGATGGAGTTCTGTTCACAGATTTCGTAACAGAATATGTTAAATAAGCATTATTTATACTTTATAGCCAAAATTCCTTAATGCATCTATGAATGCCTTCCTCTGTATCAGGTATAAATATATTAAAATCCTTCATTTTTTTATTACTTATCCTTAAATCTCTTTTATTATCCTTGTACCTCTCTATATCCTTCACAAGAATTTCATCTCTCCTATAACCTAAGCCAAGTTCTCCAAACACCAAGCCTCCTACCTCATAAGTGCTTAAGTTATTCTCACTGCCTGTATTATAAACGCCTTTAGGCAGCTCAATTATCTTAGTAAAGTTATCCAATATATCATATACATACGTAATACCTCTGTATTCATTTGCCGGAAGAGTTATTTCGGTATTTGAAACTGCTGCTTTTATAATATTATTAATTATATTTGCATTTGTCTTTTTCTTTCTTTCCGGCAAGCTAAAAAGCCATGTAAGTCTAAGAATTATACTATTCTCTAATATCTGTACTACGGCTTTCTCTGCCTCCAACTTATGTCTTCCATATACTAAATTTGGCTCAGCAAGACAATTCTCAGAATATGGTCCGACTTCTGCATTGCCGTTGTATACTTGATCAGAGCTTAGAACTACAAGCTTAGCCTTTATATTTTCACAAGCCTCAGCCATATTAATACAGCCATTTACATTCACATTATAGGATAATTCGGGCCTTTTTTCGCATAAACCTGTATCTGATATTGCCGCCGAATGTACAACATATTGTGGTTTTAATTCATTTATTGTTTTTATAGTCTCATTTTTATTAGTTATATCCATCCAATTATGGTTAATGGCTATTACGTTAAATTTGTTCTCCAAGACGTCTTTAAGGCGTGAAGCAAAAAAGCCGTCAGTTCCTGTAATTACTATGGTATCCATACTTTAGTCCTTTCATCGTGAAAATCATTTATTTCTTTATTTATAATTATATATTCATTTTAGCACAGGACAGTTTTGTTATCAAAGCCTTCGCGTATAGCCTAAAAGCTGCCTGTTTAAAACAGACAGCTTTTAGGCTATAAGAATATTATCTTTGAACCCTCCCGGAAGCATCACCTTTTGCCAGTGCAATTACTTCTTCCTTTGACACCATATTAAAATCACCTTCAATTGTATGCTTCAGGCAAGAAGCAGCAGTAGCAAACTCCAAAGCTTCAGCATTACTCATGCCGGATGCAAGTCCATAAATTAATCCGCCACTGAAGGAATCACCACCACCAACTCTGTCAACAATGTGTATGTTATATCTTTTTGATTTATAAAATTCATTTCCATCGTAAAGCATTGCGGACCATCCATTATCAAAGGCAGAAAAGCTCTCTCTCAAGGTAATAGCCACATACTGCAACTCAAATCTCTGCTGCAGCTGTCTTGCTACATCCTTATAGCCCTCATTGTTTAGGTTCCCTTTTTCAATGTCGGTAGCCTCAGCTTTTATATTGAATACCTTTTCTGCATCTTCCTCGTTAGCAATTACAACATCACAATATTTTACTATCTCAGACATTACCTTTCCTGCCTTTTCTGTGCTCCAAAGCTTCTTTCTGTAATTCAAATCAACGCTAACTGTAACTCCGGCTGCTTTAGCTTTCTTTACCGCTTCCAAGGTAATAGCTGCACACTGGTCGGAAAGTGCCGGAGTTATTCCGGTGAAATGGAACCATTCTGCACCTTCAAATACTTTATCCCAATTAAAGTCTGAAATCATAGCTTCAGCTATTGAAGAGTTAGCCCTATCATAAATAACCTTTGAAGGTCTCTGTGAAGCGCCCTTTTCACAAAAGTATATACCTACCCTGTCTCCGCTCCTTGTAATATAGTCAGTGTTAACTCCGTATCGTCGTAATTCATTCACGGCAGCTTGTCCGATTTCATGTTTAGGCAGCTTTGTAACAAAGCAGACTTCTTTTCCGTAGTTAGCCAATGAAACCGCAACATTTGCTTCGCCTCCTCCGTAAACCACTCCAAACTCCCTAGCCTGTACAAACCTGTCATAACCATTAGGTGCCAGCCTCAGCATTATTTCTCCGAAGGTCACAAATTTTCCCATTCTTCACACTCCTTATTTATTCTCTCGCGCCTTTTTAACTTCGGTAACAAACTTGGTGGCCGTCTCCGCAATCAATTCATAGTCTCCTGTTTTAGCTCCTTTTGTCAAATCACTACCTGTGCCCACAGCTACTGCTCCGGCCTTTATCCAATCTTTTATGTTATCCAGATTAACTCCTCCAGTAGGCATAAAATTAGCTTGAGGCAATGGGCCTTTAAATGCACTTATTATTGATGGCCCGTAAGCGTTTCCAGGAAACACCTTCAATATTTCCACGCCATATTCCAAGGCGGTAAGAGCTTCTGTCACAGTCATTATTCCAGGCATTACAGGAATTCTGTACCTATTGCATAACTTTACTGTTTCTACATTGAAGCCAGGGCTAACTATATATTTTGCACCAGCTAATATGCACGCTCTTGCAGTCTCCGAATCCAAAACCGTTCCTGCTCCAATTATTACATCATCATTTTTATAAACCTGTGAAAGCTCTTTAATAATATCTATGGCTCCTGGAACTGTCATTGTTATTTCCAGCGCTTTAATACCTCCCCTTTTTACAGCTTCCACTATTTTTATACCTTTCTCTTTAGTTTCTGCTCTTATAACTGCTACCACACCACATTCGATCATTCTTTGAATGGTTTCTATTCTTTTCATTTATTCTCCTCCTCTTTATTCTATAAAGTAACACCGGTTTTAATTATTGAAGTTTCATTAAAACCGTTATTCTCATTGTTTATCTTTTTTCATTAGCCACACTGATAATATAATCTATAAATTCAACCGATACTTCATCCATAGATTTATCCCCTATAAGCATTGCTGCATTAAAGTCGATCCAATGGGGCTTTAAATTGAAAATTTTAGTATTTGTAGATACTTTTATAGTTGGGACAAAGGTTCCGAAGAGTGTGCCCTGTACTAATTATATTACACTCTCCTCCTTATGATGCTTCATATTAACTGCCTGTATAGTGATCTCTTCTAGCCCTATTATAACGTTTTCATATTATTTATTGTGTTTTAAATAATATATTGATGTATACTAGTATACTCTCACCTACGTAACTTGTTTAAATAGCCTGCATCAATGCAGCATTGCCTAATAAAGTATTTTCATCCATGATTGCTTCATTATAACAATCTTGATTTCCAAGTGAAGCTCATTTTGCTAACAGGACTAATTGACTTAATTTAATTATATTTCCATCTTTATACATTTGCAACAAATAAATTGTTCTCATTTATTCTTTATATTCCAAGCAAGAAAATTATTTTGACTTGTCTGCTGTAACATCTTATAGTTTAAAGAGTTATATATATGAAAGGCGGTGAGAAAGTGCCTGAACTGGAAGAGCTCTACAGTAAAATAAAGGATAAGTTGTATAGTTACATTATAAGGCTGTCAGGAAATCCACATATTGCTGAGGATATTGTACAGGAGACCTTTTGTAGGGCACTGGAACAAATGCTCATCGATAATAAAGAATTAAAGATATCCTGGTTTTATACTGTAGCAAAACATTTATATTTTGACAATGTAAAGAGGCAAACCAAATATATACTTGGAGAAGACCATAACTTAGAAGAGGAAGACAGCACTAGACTTCCCGGCAATAAGCTTTTAAAAGATGATGAAGCAGCTGATGTAAAAAAAGTGATGTCTCAGCTTAAAGAAAATTACCGTAATATTCTAGAACTTAGAGAGTTCAGAGAGTTATCTTATGAAGAGATTTGTAAAATTACCGGTATGACTCTCGTGCAGGTAAAGGTTACCCTTTTTAGGGCAAGAATGAAATTCAGAGAACTTTATAAAAAGCATTATTAATTTTAAATAGATGAGGAGGATTTATATGAATTGCGATGACATTAGAAATAAATTGCCAAGCTATTTGGCCGGTGAATGCAGTACAGAAGAAAGAATAGAGATTTCAAATCACATTAGCAGCTGTCACGATTGCAGAAATACATTGGATGAACTAGATATACCAATTTTAAATGATACAGCTTATTCAAAAGCTTTAGATACAGCAAAAATTTTCAAAAAAGCAAGAAAAACTTTAATCTTAAGAGTGGTAACTATATCCCTGCTTTCTATACTAAGCTTAATCAGTATATTTTCCGTAGTTGTTCCAGGAATACTAAAGGATATAAGATATCCAAAGCTTCCCGATATAACCAGAGCTCTAATAGATGTTACCCAGTTTAGCTCTCCTTCTCCTGTAGTAGGCTATGGTAATTCTTTAGCTTCCTTCGGCAAGTATGACTTTAATATATCAGTATTCACTGTCGACATTACCGGAACTAAAAAGAAAAATTCTGCAGCTATTACAAGAAATTTTAATATGCTAACCGGAAACTTTCAAAGTACCATTCCTCACACTTCTCAGTTTATACATCCCAAAGTGAAAGTTTCAGATGAAATAATTAAGGAAAGTGACCCTGATATTTCAAACAAAATACTGAATAAAAATGCTGATACTACAGTAGCAACAGTAGATTTATCTTTAAATTCTACTATTAGCCTTGAGAATGCCGCTTCTGCTCTGAAGGATCTGGATTTGAAGGTTATATGGCTGGCTGTTGAATGCGGTAGTGAAGTCGCACAACCTAAAAACATGAACACAAATAAAAATCAATATGTTCAATGGGGAATACCAGGACAGCTATATACTTCCTATGCCGCTAACTCCGTTGAGTTCAACTCTACCAACTTATCTCAGTATAAAAAATCTATTTATGAAGAGTTGGAATGGCTGGATAAAAACAAAAAATATATTTCAGCTGAAAAGAGCTTACTCAAATTTAATGCCTTTGACAATAGTGTTGGAGATAAAGCCAAATATGTAATAGACACTGGATTTAAGGTATATGGACTTAGAATAACCGGTCCTTCTTCAGAACTTATGAAGCTTAAAGATAAATTCGATATAAGAATGGAAGATATTTTTGACTTGGACTTTTATTACTGGCGTTAAAAATTTTGTGAGGTGAGTTATTTTGATAACCATAATTTTTATAATATCGCTTTTGAGTATTTACTTTGGAATTTGTATACTTGTAGGTATAAAATGGGCTCTTATACTTTTCGCTTTATTATTAATAACACTTTCAACTGCCTTTATTATAAGACCCTATTTCTATGAAAAATATATCAAGCTTGTTAATCCGAAATATGCCCTACTATACTCTAGTAAGAATGTGGAATTTAAGAGAAAGCATAAAAAAGTTGATATCCTAATTTGCTATATTATATCCGGCATTATGCTTTCCATGTCGACACTGTACAATAATACAAAATTGCCTTTTACTAACAGCTATATTCCTTATTTATTAGCTTCAGCCATCTTTATGTCAATATTACTATGGCTTGCAAGCATACTGATCTTAAAGAAAAGTAAATCAAATTCAAGCTTCTGGTTCTATTTTATATCCTCCATAATGGTTATTATACTATTACTAGGACTACTCTTTTGATAATATGCACTGTCTCCTGTGCAGGCCAATGGTCCCAAAGCGACCATTGGCGGGCTACTTAGCTGGCGACAGCCGGCGCTCATAAGTAGCCCGGTCGTACGACGGGGAGACTCTCCGGATTGCAAAAAACACAAAGACATCAAGCATTAGCTTGATGTCTTATACAACCTGGCGACTCCGGACTTCGTCCCACTGGTCAGCATAGCCCACTGACTTTCGTCAGCATGCTGCCCGTGAAAAGCCGTTTAGGCTTTTCACCTCTTCCACTCAGTCTCCCGTGCAGGCCAATGGTCCCAAAGCGACCATTGGCGGGCAGTTTCGCAAGGAACTGCCCGGTCGTACGACGGGGAGACTCTCCGGTTCTCAAAAAAATAAAAAAAACATCAAATATCAATTTGATGTTTTTAACCTGGCAACGACCTACTCTCCCGGAGAGTCTCCCCTCAAGTACCATCGGCGCTGTAGATCTTAACCATCGTGTTCGGTATGGGAACGGGTGTAACCTCTACGCCATTATCACCAGATATTAGAGAGTTTATGCTCTCTGAAAATTGCACATAAGAAAGTGTATTA
>JAEZDX010000132.1 GCA_023417975.1 Bacillota bacterium | reverse complement strand
CAATACAGCAGTTATCTGCAGGCATGGAAGAAACGTCTGCATCAACTGAAGAAGTGAATTCATCTGCTGCTGAATTTGAAATCGCTGTAGAGAGCATAGCAGATAAGGCTCAGAAAGGAGCTGAATCTGCTGAGGAAATAAGTAAAAAGGCAGTTAAGCTAAAAGAAAGTTCTGCTGTACTTCAAGAGGATGCAAATGAAACAAGAATAAGCTTGGAAAAGGTTATATCTGAAGCGCTGACAAAGGCAAAAGAAGTTGAAAAAATAAAAATGCTATCTGATGCAATATTGCAAATATCATCTCAAACTAACCTTTTGGCTTTGAATGCATCTATTGAATCGGCTAGAGCAGGTGAAGCAGGAAGGGGTTTTGCTGTAGTGGCAGACGAGATCAGGAAGCTTGCTGAAAGCTCAAACCATACAGTTCAGCAAATACAGACAACTATAGTTACGGTTTTTGAAGCAGTGGAGAGCCTTTCAAATGCGGCAAAAAGCACTTTGAATTATATAGAAACTAAGGTCGTTAAGAGCTATGAAGAGTCAGTGGAGGTAGGAGAAAATTATGATAAGGATGCACTTTATGTTAATAATCTTGTATCTGATTTAAGTGCGACCTCCGAAGAGCTACTTGCTTCCATTAAGACAGTAGCAGAGGCAATCAACGAAATTTCAAAGGCCAATAGCGATGGTGCAGAAGGTACGAACGATATTGCAGAAAACATATTGGTTATTAAAGAGAGGGCAGAGGAAGTAAAAAATGAAACGGAGCATGTAAGTAAAAGTGCAGAAAATTTGAAAGCATTGGTTTCCAAATTCCGAATATAGAAAATATAGTATAAATTTTAGTGATGAAAAGACAGCTTCCGGAGAAGCTGTCTTTTTAATAACCTTTTGTAATATCCGTAATGTTAACTAAGCTTTGATTATGTGCGTATCTCTTTAAGTTTTCATGTATTAACTCTGTTCTTCTCTCGTTACCTGCTTCGGAAGCCCAGCTGTTATGAGGAGTAATCATAACATTATCCATGTGCCTTAGCGGGCTGGACTTGGGCAGCGGCTCTTCTTCAAATACATCCAAGGCGGCACCGGCAATTTTGCCGCTTTGAAGATTTTTAATTAGAGCTTTTTCATCTACTATTGTTCCGCGGGCTATATTTATGAAAAATACATTATCTTTCATGTATGAAAACATATTTTCATCAATGAGTTGATGAGTTTCTTTTGTATATGGTAGTGCTAAAACAACAATATCGCTGTCAGCCAAAACCTTATTAATATGCTCCATTGAGTAGCAGCAGTCAAAATACTGTACCTGTCTTCCACTGGTGTTTACACCCAAAATATTGACTTCAAAGCCTTTGAGTCGTTTAGCAGCTTCCATGGCTATAGTGCCTGTACCTATAAAGCCCACGGTTTTCCCGTATAACTCCAAAAGCTTTGTGTTTAGTCTCCAACGGCTTTGCTGCTGGTTATTGTAGAAGAATGAAACATTCTTCAGTAAATTTAATATGTTCATAACTATCCATTCTCCGATAGGAATTTTATACCCGCCTTTATTATTTGTAACAGTGATGCCGCTGCTTAGAGCAATGTCCTTCGGCACATGATCGATACCTATGCTGGATACCTGTATCCATTTCAACTTTTTAAGTTTGCTTATATCAAGAGTTGAAAATGGATTATAGCAAATGAGTACTTCTGTATCCTTAATATTTTCATTATAATAAGCATTTTCTTCTTTTATATAAGTGATTTCATACCCAAGCTCCTCTATTTTTTTAATATTTTCTTCATAATAATCAAAAGTGAAAAGTGCTTTAATCATTTTGTGCTCTCCTTACAGTATACTTTTTAAAATTAATTATTAAAAGCATACTACTTAAAAGCAATTATTACAATAAATAGATAAAAATTCACATATATTAAATTTAATTCAATAAAAGATAATATTGAATAAGATTGTGAAATCGAAAAAAGTCGAAATAGGGTATAAAAATTGGAGGATATATTGTATAATTAAGTTAGGGTATATGAAATAATGGGGTTAAAATTTGAGAGGTGATTGAGGTGGGTACAGAAAATTCCAAGCTGTTTGAAATACAGAAGGCTTTACTTAATGAAGTAAAAGCGACTATGCATAGTGGAAAATATGATGAAAATTCACTGCTGACCATTCTAGCTACTATAATGGATAGCTTTCATAAAACTATATTGGAAGCAGAAGAACTCGCTAATGCTAAGGAAAATCAGCAGAAGCATTTTCAGGAAATGGAAACAAATATGAAACGGGAAATAGAAGAGTACATGAAGTCAGAAGAAAGACTTATATATCTTGCTGCAATAGATACTCTCACAGGGTCTTATAATAGAGGGGTAGGACTTGTAATTTTAGAGAAAGAAATTGAGATAATTAGAAAAAATGGAGGATATTTTTCAATTTGCTTTATAGATGTGAATGGGTTGAAATATGTAAATGATAAATTCGGGCATATTGAAGGTGACGAGCTTATAGCAACAATATGTAAGCTTATTAGAAGTTCAATCAGATTCAATGATGTTATTTGCAGATTAGGCGGTGATGAATTTTTAGTATTTTTCCCAAATACAAAAAAAGAAAATGCCGAGAAAATAATGAAAAGAGTTCTGTCAATTTTAGATTTGAAAAATGAGAGAAAATTGAAGCCGTATTCCATATCCTTCAGCTACGGAATAGTACAGGTGGACAGCGGCGATACAACGCCTATTGCTGAAATTATACAGAATGCTGATATAAAAATGTATGAGCATAAACAAAATTATAAAAAGGAAGCTGGAAATGAAACTTCTGAATTAGATTAATATTTATAATAATTATATATATTGTAGTATAATTTATGTGTGGCAGCTTATATGCCGCACATTTTTTTATTATATAAAGCCTATTTTTGGAGGGAATTGCTATGTATAAAATAATGATCGTTGAAGATGATAATGCACTTTGCGCCAATATGGCGGAAGCATTGTCCAAGTGGGGCTTTGAGGTTTGTGCAGTGGAGGATTTTTCAAATATTACTGCTGAATTTACGCATAAAAAGCCAAACCTAATAATTATGGACGTGAATCTTCCGTATTTTGACGGGTTCTACTGGTGTACAGGAATACGGAAAGTATCCAAAGTGCCCATTCTTTTCCTTTCCTCCAGGGATACTAATATGGATGTAATCATGGCAGTAAATTCGGGGGCGGATGATTACATAACAAAGCCCTTTTCTATGGATATATTAATTGCAAAGATAAATGCTCTCTTAAGGAGAACATATGCCTACGGCGAAGAAGCTTCTGAAGTTCTGGAATGCGGAGGTGTACTGTTGAATTTGACGGACAATACACTTTTGTACAACGGACAGGAAATGGAGCTTACGAGGAATGAATTTAAAATATTGCTGCTGCTTATGAAAAACAAAGGAAAAGCTATATCAAGAGAAAAAATTATGAGAGCTCTTTGGGACGATGACAATTTTATTAATGACAATACGCTTACTGTAAATATAAACAGGCTGCGAATAAAGCTGAAGGACATAGGTCTTGAAGAATTTATAGTGACTAAAAAAGGCTTCGGGTATATTGTATTATGAAATTAAGGATGTATCTAAAAAATTTGACTTTAAAAATAATGTATTGTATATGTGTAATTTTTCTCGTTAATATAGTTTTGATAAACAGCGAGCCTATCAATGCTTCTTTTATTGATATATTATATATGAATTTTCTTATATTTGTGATAACCATCATATTTACAGCTGTGGACTATAGAAGGTGGAAGAGCAGCTATAAGGACATTTGGACAGCGGTTAAGGAGCGGCAGGATATAACAATAAGTCTGCCGCATATGGAGTATTATTTTGAGCTTCAGCTCATTAAAGATATTATAAAACTGAAGGATATTGAAGCTGATAATAAAGCGGATGAGATAAGAGCTCAGCTTGAAGAAGTGAATGATTATATAACAAAATGGGTACATGAAATAAAGATGCCCATTGCGGTGTGTGAATTGATAGCAGATAAGATGGAGGAGACAGATATATCTGAGGAGCTAAGGCTGGAGCTTGATAGAATAAAGTTTCTTATAAATCAAGTGCTTTATACAAGTAGGGCTTCAGGATATGCAGAAGACTTGCAGGTAAGAGAAATCACTATCGGAAGAATAGTAAAGGATGTTGTGAAAAGAAATGTGTCTTTTTTCATGGCGAAAAATATTGAGC
>JAEZDX010000655.1 GCA_023417975.1 Bacillota bacterium | reverse complement strand
ATAAGCACCTCTGTTACTTGGGGATATTCTTTCAAAATCTACTACAACACCATAATAGCCCTTTTGCTTAACTAAAGAAAGTATGTTGTTTATTAATGTAGTTTGAAGCTGGTTATTTGTCAAAATCCGATTTATTAATACTGTATTGAAGCCTCCGGATTCGGAACTGATATTTGTAACGGAAAGAAGAGGAGCAGTATTAAATTTTCTGGCAGATGTTATAATATTTTCATCGTTCAATGGAGCGAGTCCGGCGCTCTCAGTAAGTTGGTGGCTAAAGGGAGATATATAAGTTAAGTATGGAGCTGCCTCATTTATTATTTCATTTTCTCTTTGAGTATTGGAAGGAATGATAAACCCATTGGTTTCGATTACTCCGTATCTTTTTGGTTTCTCCGGAATGATAAGGGTTGTTCCTGGTGAAATACGAGCAGGGTTTGTAATATTGCTGGCTTCTATTATACTTTGAGGCGTTACACCGTATTTTAATGCAATAGAATAAATTGATTCGCCTGGTCTTACTGTATGGGTAGTTCCAACCCCAGGAATTATTAGAGCTTGACCAACGACTAGGTGAGGAATTTGGTTCAGTCCGTTTGCGCTAATTAGCTTATTAAGGTCTATACCATATCGGCGGGCGATAGACCAAGGGGATTCACCGGAGCTGACAACATGAATTTTCAAAAATAGCACCTCTTATATATTTTTTCAATATTATTATATTCAGTTGCACAAAATGGGTTATAGTATTACAAAAAAATAATGAAAATGAATAAAAAAATCTTTGTTATGTACAATAATTACAGAATAGGAAAGTTTGAAGTTATTTTTATTTAGTGATATATTAAATGGTGAAACTTACATAGTGAAGGAAAGGGTGGTATTATGACACAAGTTTTGGCAAATATAAAGCCTGAAAAAGTATTTTACTATTTTGAGGAAATTTCTAGGATACCAAGAGGTTCAGGAAATGAGAAAGGAATTAGTGACTATCTTGTAAAGTTTGCTAAGGAAAGACAGCTTCCTGTTATCCAAGATTCACATAATAACGTTATAATCAGCAAGAAGGGGACAAAACGATATGAAGGTTCCCCAATAGTTGTAATTCAAGGCCATTTGGACATGGTATGCGAGAAGAATAATTCAAAGAAGCATGATTTTGAAGTAGATCCTATAGAGCTCATTGTTGAAGGCGATGTTATTAGAGCAAATGGAACTACTTTAGGTGCAGATAACGGAATTGCTATAGCCTATGCAATGGCACTTTTGGATTCTACGGATATTCCTCATCCGCCAATTGAAGTATTATTGACTTCTGATGAGGAAACTGGCATGAGCGGTGCTGCCAGCCTGAGGCCTGAAGATGTAAAGGGAAGAATGCTTATTAATATAGATAATGAAGAAGAAGGACAGCTGTTAGTGAGTTGTGCCGGGGGTCTTAGAACAAAGATAGCTCTCAAGGTTGATTGGGTAGCTGCACCAAGTGAGGTTACTACATGCAGTATAAAGGTTGTAGGCTTAAAAGGCGGCCATTCAGGTATGGACATAATAAAACAACGAGGAAACTCCAATAAGATATTGGGAAGGGTTCTCGTAGACATAATGGGAAAAGTGAATTTTGATTTGGCAGCTATAAACGGAGGAGCTAAGGATAATGCAATTCCTAGAGAGGCTTCGGCTGAAATAGCGATAAAAGATGAAGCAATTCCTGCTTTGAGGAAAGAGGTGGATAGCTGGAATAAAATACTTAAAAATGAGTATAGGAAAGCAGATCCTGAGCTGCAAATACAGCTTGAAACTTGTGGGTGCATAACCGGTAAGGTATTCAGCACTGATTGTAAGGAAAAGGCTATTAAGCTGCTGTACCTAATACCTAATGGAATTCAAACTATGAGTATGGATATTGAGGGCTTAGTTCAAAGCTCCACAAATCTTGGGATTGTTAAAACAAACGGTGACGCTGTAACTTATGAGAGCGCAGTTAGAAGTTCTATTAGAAGCTTAAAACACGATATAGTTAAGCAGACTGAAACTATTGCTGAAGCATTAGGAGCATCAATTGCCATTCATTCGGAATATCCTGAATGGCAATATGATCCAAATTCGAAGATTAGAGATATATTTCAAAAGGTTCATAGAGAAATGTATAAAAAGGATGCTGAGATTGTTGCTATTCATGCCGGAGTAGAATGCGGATTGTTTAAAGAAAAATTCCCGGATATAGACATGATATCTTTTGGACCTAACTTATTTGATGTTCATACTCCGGATGAACATATGAGTATCTCTTCCGTTGAAAGAACTTGGGAATACTTATTAAATGTATTAAAGGAAATAAAATAGCATTAATAATAAGAGCAGAGCTCATAGTAGCCTGCTCTTATTATTTTTCTATATAATTATTAGCTATTTTTAAAAGATTGTTTTGTTAAATTGTTAATGTTTTGTAAAAATATTAAGAAAATTGTTAATATCGTGATAATTTTACATTTCAATATTGTAATAACTGAATTATTAATATATAATCAAATGCAAATACAGTATATGGTATGAGATTAGTATCGATATCCGTTTATGTGATATTTATCCTTGTTAAAATTATGAGGATTATCATGGTTACATATTATGAAAAAGTTTACATATCGTATTGATAATATGAAATAGTGATGTTATACTAATGAATATGCTGTGTGGAAATACGATATTATAGATAAAATGTATAAAATTGGTATAGTTGGGGGATGATTATTATGAATCAATGTCCTTTTCTTTCAACTGTGGAAGAAAAGATTCCTTGTTTCAAAGAATGTGGTTTTTTTGAATTCGAGGGTAGTAATGGAGATGGGTGTCCATTCAAGAAAGTAAAAAATACAAAATCCATTAATATAAAAGAAATTATTAGTATGGATTTTAACTATGACAATGAAGAAGATAAGGATTTTCTGGAGAGAGTATATGTTAAGAGTTTTTATTAGGTATGTTCAGCTGACAGCTTAATAATAAATATAGTAGTTAGCTGCCTATATAGTGTTAATGCTTTGGAGGGTATATATTATATGGAAAGAACGCTGATATTAATTAAGCCTGACGGAGTTGAAAGACAACTAGTCGGGGAAATTATTAGCTTCTACGAAAGGAAAAATCTACATATAACAGCACTAAAGATGATTAATGCAGACAAGAATACAGCAATGCTTCACTATAAAGAACACGAAGGAAGACCTTATTTTGAAAGCCTTATAAATTATCTTATTGAAGGACCAATTGTAGCTTTAGTGGTCGAAGGCAGCAATGCGGTTGAAATGGTAAGAAAAATCAATGGAGATAAAAATCCTTTTGCATCTGAATTGTCAAGTATTAGGGGAAGATACAGCAACGATAAAACAAGAAACTTGGTCCATGCATCAGACTCTGTTGAGAGTGCTGAACGCGAGATTTCAATATGGTTTAAAGATTAGAAGATAAAAAAGGAATACCGCAAACTACTATAAAAGTAGCTGCGATACTCCTTTTTTTATTCTTCATAATCATAGGATAATTTAAGAAGAAGATTATGCTTTAGTTCCCATAGCTGCTTTGATAAATCTACATAATAACTATGTGGATTCTCAAAACGGAGTACCTCCGGCCACAGCTTTTCCGATTCAGTCTTAGCAAACTCTCTTATATCAATGACATCAGGACTGTTATATATAGCCTGACCTTTTTCAAAAATCTTAACCTGAAGTTCTTTTACGTAATAGTTCTTTAATTTTTTCCTTTTCCAGGTGTGAACAGGATCAAATATTACTAGAGCCTTGTCTGTATCTATTATTTCTTCATTTAAAGTTAAGAGATCCGCAATTGCTTTATTGGAGGTTTTGTCAAATATGCGGTAAATCTTTTTAAAGCCGGGATTAGTGATCTTTTCTTCATTTTCACTTATCTTAATTTTAGGTATGAGAGTTCCGTCATCTTCTACGGCAGATAGCTTATAAACACCGCCGAAAACAGGTTCTGACTTAGCTGTGATTAATCTTTCACCTACTCCGAAACCATCTATTTTAGCTCCCTGTGCCAGCACATCCATAATTATATGTTCATCAAGAGAGTTGGAAATAATAATTTTTACATCCTCATAGCTAGCGGCATCAAGCATATCACGGCATTTATTGGTCAGATAGGTTATATCCCCGCTATCTATTCTAATTCCCTTTGGCCTAATTCCTTTTGGCTTGAGCACTTCGTCAAATACTTTTATTGCATTTGGGATACCTGATTTAAGCACATTATAGGTATCTACCAATAATGTACAATTGTCAGGATAGGTTTCTGCCCAAGCTTTAAATGCATCGTATTCGGTAGGATAAAGCTGTACCCAGCTGTTAGCCATAGTTCCTACTGCGGGCACACCAAACATTTCATCAGCTATAGTACATGCTGTTGAAGAGCAGCCTCCTATTATTGCAGCACGCGCCCCATATATAGCTCCATCGTAGCCTTGTGCACGTCTTGAACCAAACTCCATAACGGACCTTCCTGCTGCAGCTCGACAAATTCTGTTAGCCTTTGTAGCAATTAAGGTTTGATGATTTATTGTAAGAAGTATCATAGTTTCGATAAATTGCGCTTGAATAACTGGTCCTCTTACTGTTACCAGTGGCTCATTTGGAAATACAGGATAGCCCTCAGGTACCGCCCACACATCGCAAGAAAATTTGAAGTTTTTAAGATATTCTAAGAATTCTTCATTAAAGGTATCCTTTGATCTTAGATATTCAATATCTTCAGCTGTGAATTTCAAATTTGACAGGTATTCGATAAGCTGCTGTACTCCGGCCATAATACAATATCCGCCGCCATCAGGAACACGTCTGAAAAACATATCAAAATATGCTATATTATTAGCAACCTTATTGTTAAAATATCCGTTTCCCATTGTAAGTTCATAGAAATCTACTAACATTGTCAAGTTTCTGTCATTTTTTACATTGAAGCTTTTTTCACTCATAGCTAATCTCCTCATAATTAATATCATTTAACAAACAATTTAAGTATGCTTCTGCATTTATAATTATAAACTATTTTAATACCACAGAAAGAAGTTTACAATAGCTTTTATTGTTTAAATATCCTGTAATTATGTCAATAATGTGTAATAAGTGAAAATAGATAGCGTATAGAAGGTGTTTTACAATGCTGGACAGCTCTCAGCTTCATATTGTGAATTCTCAGGAAAAGAATATACTTGTGGTAGCATCACCAGGCAGCGGAAAAACTAGTGTAATCATAAATAGGGCAGAATATATTATTCGTGAAAAAAAAGTTGATCCTAAAAATATAGTAATTATTACTTTTACTAAGGCAGCCGCAGAAAATATGAAGAGTAGATTTAAGAATTTATTCTCGGAAGAAGTGCTGCCTTTCTTTGGAACCTTTCATTCTCTTTTTTATCATATACTGTATAGAACCATGGGAGATATAAATATTATATCTCCTTCCAGTGCTTTTTATATTGTAGAGAAATCGTTGAAAACATATATGGAGGAGGTGAGCGAAGAGAGAGTTAAGGACGTATTAAATTGTATATCAAGTTATAAAACAGGATTTAAGGAATGGCAGCAGCTGGAGGAGATTGTAAGTCTTAATATACTGAAGCAATGCTATAACAGTTATGAAAGCTACAAAAAGAAAAATGGATTATTGGATTTTGATGATCTTCAGTCAAAGACGCTGGAACTGTTTCAGAAGAATGTGGAAATGTTAAATTTTTATAGGAGCAGATTTAAATACATATTAGTAGATGAATTTCAAGATTGTGATATGCAGCAACTGAATTTACTTAAGCTCCTTTGCAATGGAAATTCAATTTTTGCAGTAGGAGACGAGGATCAATGTATTTACAGCTTTAGAGGTGCAAGGCCGGATTTTATGGTAGATTTTCAGCAGCACTTTGAAGGCGCTGTTAAGAAGCTTTTGGTTAGAAATTATCGTAGTACTTATAATATTGTAGAAACTGCATGCAGACTTATTCATAATAATAAAATCAGAAATTTTAAGGAGTTTGCTGCTGCAAATGGAAATAATGGAATAATCCGATGTGAAAGATACTTAGATGAGAGAACTCAAGGGGAAGAAATTGCCTTAGAAATACAGAGAAAAATGAAGGAGGAAAAAACAGACCTCAGAGATTTTGCAGTATTGTACAGAACAAATATTGAGTCTAAAGCTTTAGTAGAGGCCTTTATTAAGAGGAAAATTCCCTTTGTTATGATGGATAAAAACTATTGCTTTTATGATCATTTTATTTGCGAAGATTTACTGTGTTATTTAAGGTTAAGTACAGATTTAACGGACAGAGAAGCATTTATAAGAGTAATAAATAGACCCTTCAGATATGTAAGTAAGATTAATTTGGATAAACTGAGAACATATCCGTATAAAGGGGATTGCATTGATATATTATGCGGCATACCGAGTTTGCCATTTTTTCAATATAAGGCATTACTGGAATTTAGGAAAAAGTTGCTTCAAATCAGTAGAATACCAGTGAAAGCAATTATAGATTATATACTCATTCAGCTTAATTACATAGAATTTATTAAAAACTGTTGTAACAAAAGTGGTGTTAATGAAGATGATCTATTTAGTATAGTAGATGAATTTAAAGAATCCTTGGAGTGTTTTGATAGTTATTTGGAGTTTTTGGAGCATGTAAAAATCATTAGAGAGAAGCTGAAGGTAAAAAAGACTGAAGGGCAAGAAGGAGTTATATTCAGCACCATTCATGGAGTGAAAGGTATGGAGTTTAAAAATGTCTTTATCATTAACTGTGTGCAAGGTACCATACCCTTTCAGAGAGAAGGCAAGAATAGTGATATTGAGGAGGAAAGAAGGTTGTTCTATGTTGGAATAACTAGAGCAATGGAAAACTTGTATTTGACCTTACCTGTATACTTAAAAGGTAAATTATGCACTGAGTCACCATTTATAAAAGAATGCGGAATCCAAAGCATTGTAGAAAGCTATAATGATTATGCTATTGGAACTGTAGTTGAACATAGTGATTATGGACGAGGGGAAGTAACTGGCTTATCGGATGGTGAAATTGAGATAAAATTTATAAGAGGAAAAGTAAGAAGATTTAAAATGGATGTGCTTTTAAGTCATAAATTGTTGAAAAAATTGGCATGATTGCAGGATGATTCTACAAATTTATTGAATGTTATAGTCGTATGTACTATAATTTTATTAAGCTCATATTCTGTGAATGTGGGCTTTTAAATTATGAAGGCATGAGCTCGGTAACGATTGATTAAGAAGATAGGGCTTGGTCTGAAGAATGAGGTAGAAGCAGATGGGAACAAAAGTTAATCCTAATGAAGTCATATTCTCCTTGGATATAGGAACCAGATCGGTAATCGGTACCGTAGGTGTGTTAAAGGGTAAAAAATTTCAGGTTGTTTATGAAAGTTACATAGAGCATGAAGAAAGAGCTATGATAGATGGCCAAATTCATGATATAACTCTTGTTGCTAATGCAGTTAATACAGTAAAGAAACAGTTGGAAAAGAAGTTAAAGTTCAAGCTTGAAAAAGTAGCTATTGCTGCTGCGGGAAGGTTTTTAAGGACTACTATAATCAAAGCGGAACTAAAGACTGAAGAGGAACACGAAATTGACCGAGAGCTTATAAGGAGTTTGGAACTAACAGCTGTGAAAAAAGCTGAAGATGAGGTTAATAAAGAGGCACAGGGTAAATTATATTGTGTTGGCTACAGTGTAAAAGGCTATTATCTTAACGGATATGTAATAAATAACTTATTGTCACACAAGGGAGACAGTATAGCTGTTGAAATTATAGCAACCTTTCTTCCAAGATCCGTTGTAGATAGCCTTTACGCAGTAATGGGAAGGGTAGGCTTGGAGGTAAATAGTCTTACATTAGAGCCTATAGCTGCTATTGAAGCTGCCATACCTCAAAATCTAAGACTTCTAAACCTGGCACTTGTAGATATCGGGGCTGGAACTTCCGATATAGCAATCAGCAGTAAGGATAGTATTGTAGCATACGGAATGGTGCCAACAGCAGGAGATGAAGTCACTGAAGCAATAGCTCAATATTATCTTGTGGATTTCAACGCCGCTGAAAAAATGAAAAGACAGTGCGAAGAGAGTGACACAATAACATATAAGGATGTATTG
>JAEZDX010000566.1 GCA_023417975.1 Bacillota bacterium | reverse complement strand
ATGGTCTTTTCATCCAAATCAAGTTCTGCCTCAATTCCGTAGGGAATTATACATTTTGGTTGTGCATGACCGAAGTTTACATTATAAACAATAGGCAAAGCTTTATTATGAATAGTTTTATAGTATATTTCTTTATACTCTTCATAATATTGCTCATCTTGAGGTTTTCCAACAATAATTCCGCTTAGGACATCAAATATGCCGGTATCCTTTAGAGTAAGCAATTCCTTTTCAAACAACTCCGGCTTTGGCTTCTCCTCACAGGTTTCGATGAACAATATTTTATTTTTCCATTCACTTAATGCCGGAAACAGCCCATACTTCTCACATACAGCTTTTTCATCGTCATATCGAGTATTTGTCAATATATCATATAAACTCTCAAGACAACCACCCAAAAGTTTTCCGCTGCATTTACCTCTTCCTTGCAAAACCTCATAGCCTCTTTCTTCCAGGTGTTCTGTTCTGCTTGTACCTATTGCCTCCAAAGAAAAATCTGTACGCTCTTCATACCATAAATTACTCGATTCTATAGTATCTTCATTGGAGCTTTCAAAATACTTCAAAAATGATTTTTTAGTATATGGCAGCATTTCTTTGCCTAATTCAGCTAAATCACATACAAAACTAGGCCCATAAAAAGTACCCATTCCAAGCTTATAAAACATAAGATGATTAATTGTTGTATCGGAAAAGCCTGTAAATAGCTTAGGATTATTATGCACAGCATTAATAAAGTCATTATCATCCAGTAAATATGGTAAGGTTCTGTACGTATCATCTCCTCCAATGGCACATATAATACCTTTTATGGATGTATCATAAAAAGCATCCTTTAAATCCTGTGCTCTAGCCTCAGGATGACTTTTCAAATATTCTATTCCTCTTAATGCATTTGGCATTACAACAGGTATTAATCCAAACTCTTTTATTCTTTTTAATCCCAAGTCCAATTCATGTTTAGCAAAGTCTTCACCAAGCATACCGCTGGATAAACTGATAACCGCAACTTTATCCCCTTTTCTCAATGGTTTTGGCTTTCTCATAAATACCACCCTCCTTCAAGTTTCATATTAACAAGCCTTATATAGCTTGTAAGTTCCATTACGCTCTACATGTTAAATCTAATTATTTCATCAATCTTTTTTGCAGTTTCCTCCGGACTTAAATGTGTGTTATCCACTAACATAATATTTGGTGTTGTTTTTTCCGCATTATTCCTTAGCCATTCATTAAATTGCTCGGAACTTTTAAGCCAATTTTCGTCCGTCACCTTTCTTCCATGTTTCATGCGCCTAATGAGTTCATCCTTTTCAGCTATAACCGCTATATAAACAATTTCCGAGAAATATTTTCTGGCATCACATACTTCAAACTGTTCAGGTATTGCACATCCACATAGCACTACAGGCATACCTATTTGCGAGATGTTGCCGCATATACTCATCCATAGTTCACGATAGGTCCTATAATTATCTTCCGGAGTGTTATAAGTATCCGACCAAAGCAAATCGCTTTCCATCACAATATAGTCTTTTTCTTTCTTGAATAAAATTTCGCAAGCAGTTGATTTACCAATGCAGCTCGCTCCTGTTATTACAAATAATTTATTTATTCTTGTAGGCTCCATCTTTACTCCCCTTATCTTTTAGTTTTTAATAAGCACTCCTCAGCATCTTTTATAAACATCAAGGCATTTTGGTTACCGGAATTATACTCCAAAGATTTTCTCATAGCCTCAATGCTTAAGTTATACTGCTTGTCTATAAAATATGCCTCTCCCAAGCTATCCCAACCGTTATAGGATTCAGGGAACAAAATAGTATTAATCTTTAGGAAAGCTATTGCCTCCTTAAATTTATTTCTAGACATACAATTATACCCATCATTATTTAAAGCATTTTCAAGCTTTAGTGCTGCATGTACATCTTTTTTCATAAGCTCCATATAGCATTTCACTGCTTGTTCGATATTATCTTCTTCAATATAATCACTTGCCAGCTTTATATCTTTGTCCACATGTTCAATAATATTTTCATTCATTAATAAATTACTTGATGCTTTCACTATTTCAAATTTTGTATTGCGATTTATATCAATAAGTGTATTATTACCCACATATTCAAGTTGAATTGACTCATCAAAGATTGTCTTGTAATACATTTTCCCATTGTTCTCAAAGATCTTAAGAGTTTTATCAGCCATCTCTTTATAAGTGCCTTCAAAAGCCCTCATTACTTCTAATGATATTTCTTCTTCTTCATAATACGGATTTAGAATATTATAAAAGCCGTAAGCGGCAGCGGCACTTCTGATTATAGGACGCTTCATTTTATATCCATTGTCTGAATTACTCATAAATACAACGCCGTAGCCTCTTTCTTTATGAAACAACATGCTGCAGCTATAGCCCTCATTACCGCCATCATGTCCCAGAAGCATTTCCTTGCCTATTTTTTCATTACAAAGCCCTATATTATATTCACCTGATAATACCGGGGTAATAGCCATCTCCATAAACTTTCTATTAAGAAGCTTACTAGATTCCCCTTTCAAGCACTTCTGAACTTCTATAGCAAACTTAGCCAAGTCTTCGGCAGTTGTCCATAAGCCTGCCGCAGCCATCTCAGGATATACATGTCTTTTATAAGGAACTTGGCTTCCGTCACTTTTGTGACCTGCAGTGGAATTGGCAGCCTTCTGTTCATCTAAAGGGCAATTACTATAAAAGCTGTTATTCATACCTAAAGGTTCTAAAACCAATTCATGCATGATTTCTTCAAAAGGCTTTTGAAGCTGATCTATTAAAACTTGTTGAACGATTGTGTATCCTCCGCCGGAATACCTAAATTGAGTATTTGGCTCAATATCGACATAGATTTTACCTGTGTTAGCAGGCATTTCACCATTAAGTACTTGCACCAAAGTTGGTATTTCACTATCAGCACTATACCCGGGAAATCCATGCACAGTAACCCCTGCAGTATGAGATAACAAATTCCTCAAGGTTACTTTATTTACTTCCGTTAGTTTACACTCCGGCAGCTTCCAAGTCTTAAGATATACATTTATATTTTCATCCAAATCTAATTTTCCATGCTGCACAAGCTTCATTACAGCCAATGCCGTAAGCGGCTTGCTTATAGATGCAGCTTGAAAAATAGTATTCTTATTTACTTCACTTCCAAGTTCTATGTCTCCAATGCCATATCCCTTAGCCAGTACTATCTGAAAATCATTAATTACTGCAATACTAATGCCTGGAATCGAAGCTTCTTTCATTGCCTCGGCAATAGTATTTAGTTTATCACCTTTTAAAAAATACTCCTCACGAAGACCCTTTTCAAACTTTTCAACATATTCCTGCTGTGTTTTCATATTTCTTACCTCACTAATTTTTCTGCATTATTAATGCTCTTCATAATATCAACGAATTGATTTCCACATCGTGCCAATTCGCCCATTACCTTCTCAATGCCACCATCAGTTTTAAACCAATTCTCTTTATTAACTCCTTGTGTTTCCGTGGGACATAATATAAATTCGGTTTTTGGATAAAGTGTTTGATAATACATTAAACATCTTCTTGCATGAAAGGCCTTGCAGCATACTATAGCTTTTTCTACATGTAAATTGCAGCTTTCGGTAACCTTTTTAGAAAATATAGCATTCTCATATGTATTTGTTGCCTCATCCTCTCTTAAAATAGCCTTTTCATCTACTCCGTTCCGAATAAGTACATCCTTTAAAAATTCCCACTCAGTATTATGCTTTTTATTATAAATTTCTCCTTTTGATAATGGTCCCGGAAAATAGCCTCGCTTTATACTATACTTTCCTGAAGGTAAAATTATAGGAGAATATCCTCTGGTCCAAATAGACGCCGCTGTCTCAGCAATCTCAGGATACGCTCCTCCCGGAATAAATATAATATCGGCCTGTTGAGGCTCATCCGCAAGAAAAATAAACTCGGTTATATCCTTAATAAATTTCATGAAATCACTCCTGCTAAATATAAATATCCTTTATAAAATGAAGCACTGTAAGTAAAAGCCTTAACTTATATACAACAAATTATTTCAAACTCCAGCTCATGCTTAATTGGTATATTATCCATACCGATTAAAGGAATACTCGGCTTTAATTTTCTTGATAATTCTATTGCATTTATATGAGCAGCCTTTAATTCAAAGCCTTTTTTCTGATAAAACCGTATGGAATTAATATTATCATTAGTTGTTATAAGCCATAGTCTTCTGCAGCTGTTTTTTTCAGCAATATCCAAAACTGCTTTAATTAAAGCTGTTCCAATTCCTCTGTTTTCCTCAAAGCTATTAAGCGTTGCAATCTCACATTCATCACTTGCAAGTCTATAAGTTATAAACCCTTTAATAATTTCATCTTCAATGATAAGAAATCCGGGCAAAATTGTAGTATCAATTATTTTACCTCTGGAAATCAGAGGAGGACAATTCCATTCATCCCTCAATATTTCATTTACGGCAGAACGAAATTCTTCATTTATTTCCTGTAAGTACATATTCCATACCCCCCTATTAAATTCCTTTACCAAACCATATAAAAAGTACCGTTCACAGCCAAGGCGAACGGCAACCAGTATTTCTCCTTTTATTCATACTTCTCACCCCATATGAGTTTCCGTCTTACATTGGTTTTAAATTCAAATTGAGTCTATTTATAATCTTCTCAAGTCTTCGCTTTCTTGCATCATCAGATTTAGCATCAAAATATAATCCTGTATAACTTTTTCTGACAGAAGGAGACATTGAATTAAAATTCGTATACGCGGGCTCAATACCTTTTATTAATTCCGATAGCATTTTCACCTGTTCCTCCGTTATAGGCTCAGGCTTAGGCGAGTCCCAGCTTCCGCTTTTCTTTGCTTCTTCAATCTTTGCCCGCCCGAAATCAGTCATTATCCCTTTTATTTCAAGTTCGTTAACAAGCTTCTTATTTTTATCCGACCACTTGCTTCCCTTTCTTCTTTGTGAAAAATATTTTAAGTACTTCCTATCATCTATACTTTGCATTTGACCGTCAATCCACCCGAAACACAAAGCCTCTTCCAGCGCTTCAGCAGCCTTAAGTGTTTTAATACTTGAATGCTTACTGAAAATCAGCCATACTCCGTTACTCGTATTACAATTTTTATTTAGCCAGTCTCTAAAGTCATTTCTAGTTTCAAACAACATTTGTTCCAAATTAATTCACCATACTTCCTATTGATAAATTAGCTGTGCAAAACACCAACTAAAATTTTCTGAGCAAAACATGATTGAATAGCGAAATGCTTTTGTATGGTTCTAAATCCGATACTCTCATTTCAAGAGCAAACATTTTATCCATCCATTGCGGTTCAAGCTTTTTATCTCCATTACTCTGTAAACTATAAAATGTCTGTAAGGCTAATATTTTTTCAATTTTAAGATTAGGCCCCCACTTTGTTAATTCTTCGGGATTATACACATACAC
>JAEZDX010000559.1 GCA_023417975.1 Bacillota bacterium | reverse complement strand
TGCTACAGCAGGAGTTTATGCCTTCGTGCAAAAGGTTTCGCCAGGATTAATTCATGAAGAAGGAGCTGTAAAGACGACTCCATTATATACACTGCTTGTTGTAATGATGGGCTTAACTCCATTAGGACTTTTAGCCGCTGGTACTGCTTGGGGTGAATGGGGAACTGAGGAAATAAGCAGTACAATAGTTAATGGTAAAGCCTTGGGGTATGTACCGAAGGGTATGGAAAAGGGATTTGATTTTAAAGCTTTAATGCCTGACTATTGCATTGGCGGAGTATCAGAAGTTCTAGGTTATATTTTGGCCGCAGCTGTTGGCACCGCATTACTTATTATTATATTTAAGCTTTTAGCCGGCACCGCAGGTAAGAAGGGTGAGAGCATATAAGACTTGAAAGGATGCTGACCATGAATAATTTGCCCGAATGGCTTATAAATAAAGATAATTATGAACCGCAGAAAGATAAGGATGCTTTTATCGATAAAAGCATCCTATCTATATTGAAAGTACTTTCAAGGCTTAGGGGAGGAACTGAAGTAAAGAAAGTACGCAGAATTGAGAATCCCGTGATAAAGTTAACATTGCTGCTAATTTTTATTTTTGCGATTACACTGTCACATAATTTCATTTTTGTACTCTGCATGGATAGCTTAGCCTTGATAACCATAAGCCTATTCAATGAAAGAAATATAAAGCATATTCTAAAAGTTACTTTTGGAGGAATGGTATTTAGCTTAATAATACTTATCCCATCCATTATAATGGGAAATGTAAACAACAGTATAATGATTGTACTAAAAGTTGGAGGAACGGTGTCTTCAGTTAATATATTTTCTGCAGTTACTCAGTGGAATGAGGCTTCTGCCGCATTACGCTCATTTTTTGTTCCGGACATATTCATTTTTGTGCTTGATATAACAATAAAATATATAGCACTGTTAGGTGAATTTTCTGTTAATATGCTTTTAGCTTTAAAGAAAAGGACTGTAGGTAGTACTTATAATAAAGCAGCAAATCTTTCAGCTATTATGGGAACTATGTTCATTAAGTCCAGGGAGATGGCGGAAGAGATGCAGGGGGCAATGGAGTGCAGAGGATTCACGGGAGAATATAAACACCCTGTAAAAGTGAGAAAATTGAGGTTTTTGGATTTTGCATTAATTATTGTAAGTGTTATAATATTAGTACTATATTTTTATTTCAGGCGGGTTTAGCAAAATGATTGAACTTAATAATATTTCATATTCTTATGATAATAATTTTAGTGCACTTAACAGTATTAATTTAAATATAGCTTCAGGGGAAGCAGTTGCTTTTATAGGGGTGAATGGCAGTGGTAAATCTACTCTCATGAAGCTCATTAACGGGTTGGTATTCCCAAGCAAGGGAAGCTATAAATTTGATGGGATTGATATAAATGAAAAGAGTTTGATGAAGCCGAGTTCCTCAAAAGCATTTCATAAGAGGCTGGGATTCATATTTCAGAACTCTGAAGTTCAGCTGTTTTGTACTACAGTTTATGATGAGGTAGCTTTTGGACCAAGGCAGATGGGAATATCTGAACAAGACGTAAAGCTTAGAGTGGAGGATATGCTTAGGCTTCTTAATATAGAAGAGCTTGAGGCCAGGCAGCCTTATCACTTAAGTGGGGGAGAAAAGAAAAAGGTTGCAATAGCTTCAGTGTTGGCGCTTAATCCGGATGTAATAATACTTGATGAACCAATGAATGGATTAGATCCTAAGACGAAGAGGTTTTTAAGACAGTTGATTATTGACTTAAACAAGGCAGGTAAAACCATTTTATGTTCAACTCATGACTTTGATTATGTAGACGGAATTTTTAAAAGAGCAGTTGTTTTTTCAAAGGACCATGAGATTATAAGAGATGGCTGTTATGACGAGGTTATAAAAGATAAGAAGTTTTTATTGGAAAATAATATTATATAGCATAGTAAAAAAATCCCGCACTATTGGCGGGATTTCTTTATAACCTATACTAAAAACCAGTAAGCTTATTCACTATCTATTGAAAGCTTCAGCTTTTCTATTCTTTTCTCATTCACCTTTTCAATTTTAAAAGTAAGATTTTCATACTTTATAGTTGGATTTTCATCATCTGCCGGAATACTTCCCATAAGGCTAATTACAAAGCCTCCTACAGTGTCAATGTCATGGGATTCCAGAGAAAGATTAAGACTTTCATTTAATTCATCTATAGGTAAAATACCTTTAACAAGGTAGGTATTGTTATCAAGCTTCTTAATATCAGGTTCACTCTCATCATACTCATCAAAAATATTACCCATGACTTCTTCAATTAAGTCCTCAATAGTTACGATTCCCGAAAAACCGCCATATTCATCTATTAATATGGCCATATGATTCTTAGTGTTTTGTAATTCCTTGAAAAGGTCATCTATGTTTTTGGTTTCCGGTACAAAGTAAGGAGGACGCAGCAGCTTCCGTATATCCAATTTCTCTACTCCGATTTTCAGAGCTTCCGCAAAAAAGTCTTTAATATATAGAATCCCTATGATATTATCCGAGTCACCTTCATATACAGGTATTCTTGAAAAGTTTTCTTCTATTATATCGAATTTTATCTTTTCAATGGATGAGTTTATATTTAGCATAAACACATCAGTTCTTGGAGTCATTACTTCCTTAGCTAAAGTGTCATCAAACTCGAATATTCCATTAATCATCTCTTTTTCTGTTTCATTTATTACACCATGTTCTTGTCCAACTTCTATGAGAGAACGGATTTCCTCTTTAGAAAATTGCTCTTCAAGATTGCTGGTGTCTATGCCCGAGAGCCTAACAAGAGCATTTGTCGAGCCCGAAAGGAACTTAACAAATGGAGCTGTAAATTTTGATATAAACATTATTGGAGTTATGACAAACATTGCAATAGCTTCTGATTTTTGTAGTGCAATCCGTTTAGGATAAAGCTCACCTAAAACGAGAGTAATATAGGATAACACTATAGTAATCAGTATTACTGCAAGTTCATGACCATAAGGTACGCCATGATTGACCATAAATGTTCCAAGTTGCACGGATATCCCCGTTGCAGCAGAAGCACTGGCGAAGAAACCGGAAAGAGTTATGCCTACCTGAATGGTAGCCAAAAATTTGCTTGGCTCTTCTGTTAATTTTTTTAACGCTAGTGCCTTTTTGTTACCTTCCTCGGCAAGAACATTAATCTTGCTTTTGTTCACTGATACAATTGCCATTTCCGCAGCTGCGAAGAATGCGTTGATTATAACTAGAATAAGAATTAGTAGTAAACTACCGACAGGACCAGAGTCCGACATTAAATATACCCCCTAAAATTTGATAGTAATTTATATATTAATTATACATAGACAATAATAGCATAAAATTCGGAATCTTTCAAACTTGTTATAAAACTTGATTTATGACATGCTTTTCATACATTGTAACATAGGTTACAGCTATTTTGGTAAAATTCATATATAATTTGTAGTATAATCATCATAGAATAAAGATCGGAGGAGATATTTTTGCTAAGAAAAATCGTTGAAATAGATGAAAACAAGTGCAATGGTTGCGGTCTATGCGTAGATGCATGTCATGAGGGTGCTATTGAAATTATAGATGGAAAGGCAAAGCTTATAAGTGATGAATACTGTGACGGCTTGGGAAACTGTCTGCCTGAATGTCCAACAGGTGCCATTGAAATAATTGAAAGAGAAGCAGTAGAATATAGTGATGAAGCAGTTCAAAAATTGAAGGAAGAGAAAGAAACTAAAGGTGAGCCAGGCTCAAAAATGCCTTGTGGTTGTCCTGGAAGTGCTGATAAAAGGATAGAGAGAAAACCTGTGGTTTCAGGAAAAAGAGCGGAATTTAATTTTTCAAAGCCAGTTGAGACCGTTTCAGAGCTAAGACAATGGCCGGTACAACTTAACCTAATAAATACACGAGCTCAATACTTGGATGGAGCTGATCTTTTAGTTGCTGCAGATTGTACAGCATATGCATATGCGAATTTTCATAGTGACTTCATAAAAGGACGAATAACAGTTATTGGATGTCCAAAGCTGGATGATGTGAGTTATTATAAAGAAAAGCTAACTGAAATGATAAAAAACTGCAATTTTAAAAGTATAACTGTAGTGAGAATGGAAGTTCCTTGCTGTGGAGGAATAGTAAATGCAGTAAAAGGGGCTATGCTTCAGGCACAGGTTATTGTACCGTATTCAGAGATAATTATTGGAACAGACGGAAGCTTGATAAAATAAACAAAGAAGGTTGTGTCCATATATACGGTACAACCTTCTTTTAATTTCTTATATTACTTTTTGAAGGATGGATTCACTAGTAAGCGCTCAAAGTCAGGTGCCGGAATTGGCTTGCTAAAATAGAAGCCTTGAGCCTCATCGCAATAATGGTCCTTTAAAAAATACAATTGTGAAGGTGTCTCTATACCTTCAGCTATAACTCTCATTCTTATGTCGTGAGCCAGAGATATTAGTGATTTTACAATTGTCTTCTCTGTAGTATCTTCTTCCACTTTATCAATAAAAGACTTATCAATTTTTATCGTAGTTACAGGAAGAAGCCTTAAAAAGTTTAAGGAAGAATAGCCTGTTCCGAAATCATCCAGTAATACATTAATACCCATCTGTTTTAGCTCCTTAAGCAGGGCTATAGTCTGATTCATGTCTTTAATGGCTGCACTTTCCGTAATCTCCAGTTCAATTCTGCATGGATGTATTTGCGTATCTTTTAAAATCTCTTTTATTGCATTTAACAGTTCTTTATCTTCTATCTGCTTAGGAGACAAATTTATAGATACTGTTAGATTAGTGTAGCCCTTATCTTCCCATGCTTTAAGCTGTCTACTGGCTTCTCTTAAAACAAACTCACCTATTGGTACTATAAGACCAGTTTCTTCTGCCTTCGGTATAAATTTCAGCGGAGACACTATAGTACCGTCTGACTTTACCCACCTCAAAAGTGCTTCCATGCCAACTAAGTTATTAGTCTTTATATCCATACGGGGTTGATAATATACCTGAAATTCATTGTTTTTCAATGCCTGCCTAAGTTCTCTTTCCAGAGTAAGCTGTTCAAGCGCTTTGGCATAGAAATCAGGGCTATATATTTGATAATTATTTTTTCCGCTCTCTTTTGCTTGATACATAGAAGTATCGGAGTGTTTTACAAGCTCTTCCGGAATTTGACTGTCTCTTGGATATAATCAGGCTCCGATACTGTCTGTAACAAATAATTCATTGTCATCCACACTGAAAGGAGAATTTAAGACTCCAACCAATTTATCAAGGAAAGCTGATAACTCTATATTTGTACTAATATTTTTTACTACAAATACAAATTCATCTCCGCCCCAGCGGTAGATTGAACAGCTTTCATTTATAAAACCAGATAATTCAAAGGATAGATTTTTTAGTAAATTGTCTCCAAAGGTATGACTAAGTATATCATTTACGGATTTAAAATTATCCAAATCCATGAATACTACAGCAAATTCATCAGAACTTTGGCACAGCTGATTTAGGTATTGATATAAGGAATACTTATTGGGAAAGCCGGTTAAGCTGTCATAATAGGCTAACCTATGAACCTCCTCCAAGGTGTTTTTTTGATCCGTGATGTCCGTATGGGATCCCACCATTCTTATAGGGAAGTTATCCTGATTCCAAGTAGCAGCTCCAACATCAGAAATCCAAATATAAGTGCCATCATTTGATCTCATTCTATACTCGCATTTATACTTGCCGGAAGCTTTATTTATATAAGCGGATATCTCTCTGTCATATATCACAACATCATCAGGATGAATCAAGGCTCTCCAGCTGCTGTTATTAAGGGGGAGGGTATCTGTAGTATAACCCAACATATTGGCCCATTTATCCGAATAATAGTATGTATTATTAGCTATATCCCAATCCCATATTCCATCATGAGAACCAAGCAGAGCCAATCTATAGCGTTCTTCACTTTCACGTAATCTATCTTGGCTGAGTTGAAGCTCGGTAAATTGTATTCTAAGTTCTTCTTCAGTTGCTAACAGCTCTTCATAAGTTGATTCAAGCTCCTGATAATTATCCTTTAGCCGCTTATCCCACTGAAATTCTTGAAGAGCATCGAGGCATAGCTTACCGATTATATTACAAATAAGGATAAGCAACTTGATTATATGATTAAGTCTGTCTTTTGGAATTATTGACACAGACTCAAGGGCTTTCAAATATTCTGCTTCGTCAAAACCGAAAGTAGAGACGATAGATCTAAAGAAGCTTTCGGAAGGAGCTTCCAATAGAAACTGACCAAAGTATAACACAGCATAAAGATCACCGTTTATACTTATAGGAATACCAACAGAAGTGAGGCCGTTTGGACAGCTTATGCATGCATATTCCGCTCCGGATTTAATCTTATCTACCAAACAGGTTTTGTTATTTGTACATATATTTAAAGTCTCCGGATTAGACTGATAAAATCTTGAACAAATATCTCTTGAGCCGCTTTCAAATAGCACGCGTCCATGAATGTCCAAAATAGAACAATTTATTCCAGTTGCTTTGAAGAAACTATCAAAAAAACTCTGAAAAGTCTTTATATCTATAAGCTCTGTAAAGTTATAGTCCATTTTACACCTCAAAACCTAAGCATTTTGTCAAATGATGCTTTAATTATAGCATGATAACAACTATGGCTCAACCTTAAATGCGAATATAGGAGACATTTTGCTTGGTTTGGGGTATATATAAAAATTTAGTCGGAGTTGGTTGAAAGAAAAGCGGATAGTCTGCCTGCCATGTTTTGAATACGCATAGTCTGAAGATAAACCTTGCCGGGGCCTGTGAGAGTAGTTAGAAAAAGTCCTTCGCCACCGAAGAAAATATTTTTAAAGCCTTTTACCGTTTGAATGTCGAAGGTCACTGATGCATCAAACATAGCTACATGACCAGTATCAACAATTAGTTTTTGTCCAGGAGAAAGGGTATATTCTTCTATGTGACCGTCGAACTCTAAAAATACCATTCCGGGTCCTATGACTTTTTGCAAAATAAAGCCTTCTCCTCCAAAAAATCCGCTGCTCAACTTTTTGCGGAAATGAATTTTTAATTCTATAGAGCTTTCTCCTGCCAAAAAAGCGTTTTTTTGACATATTACAGTTTCACCTATTTCCAATCTGCGAGCTGTTATCTTTCCCGGGAAGGAAGACGGAAAAGCAATCATTCCCATGCCGGATTTGCATGTATAATAGTTAAGAAACAGGGATTCACCGGAGAATACTCTACCAATTCCACCAAAGAGCCCTCCTTTCATATTAGTATCCATTGATATATTTTCTGTCATCCACCCCATACCTCCGGATTGTGAAACTATAGTTTCTCCTGGAGCTATTTGACATACGACGACCGGAAGGTTATCTCCTTTTATTTGGTAATTCATTCTTTTATAGCCTCCTTATTGATGGTTATTACATGTATATGCAGTTTTCGTAAATAAATTATCAATGATAGAACTCAATGTAAGAAGTGATTGGAATAAAACCTTTAATAAAAAGAAGTATTTAAAAAATAATAAAATGACATATCAAAAGAATATAGACAGAAGAGGAGTAAGACATAATTTGTCTCTTGGTTAAATAATGAATTGATACCATTAATATTTAAATAAAAAACTCTTGAATTAATAATTAATCCATAGTATAATAACCTTTGTCACAATAAATGAATATTTTGTTGACTGGAGAGCACATGGAGAGATGTCTGAGTGGTTGAAGGAGCACGCCTGGAAAGCGTGTGTAGGGGCAACCCTACCGGGGGTTCGAATCCCCCTCTCTCCGCCATTAAAACTTTGCCGTGCTAGATGGGGAGTTAGCGGTGCCCTGTAACCTGCAATCCGCTACAGCAGGGTTGAATTCCTCACAGAGGCGCTAATCTGTAAGGTCTGGCTTGTAAAAGTGGCGTTGAGAACTGGGTCCCACGCAACGAAAATTCATGAACCCCGTCAGGTCCGGAAGGAAGCAGCGGTAAGTGAACACTTTCGTGTGCCGTGGAGCAGCCTGGTTTGAGCTAACTATACAAGTAACGCTTATATGTTGGTTGTCAATGTGAGGTGCACGGTTCATAATTTAAATATTGTTTAGTTAGGATACTAGTATATAGTATCCTTTTTGTTTACACAAAATAGAATAAACTTTGTTCAGATTGAAGAGAATTTAAATAAATAAACATATGTGAACATGATTCAGACCTAAATTTTTCGTTTAGTTTGAAATGAATTTACTGTATAATATATTAGAGAGACTAAAAGAGTAATTTGAGAAATAAATAACTATAGCGAAGGTTGGTTATAGAATAGTGAGGTGAGGCAGAATGGCATATAAAGCGCTGTACAGAGAATGGAGACCTAAAGATTTTGAAGACGTGGTAGGTCAGACGCATATAACCGTTACATTAAGAAACCAAATAGTTAATGGAAGAATAGCGCATGCTTATTTATTTTGCGGAACAAGAGGTACGGGTAAGACCTCAACCGCAAAAATTATGGCAAAGGCTTTAAATTGCCTGGATCTAAGAGATGGGGAGCCTTGTAACGAATGTGAGATGTGCAAAAAGATAAATAACGGTATATCTATAGATGTGACAGAGCTGGATGCTGCTTCAAATAACGGTATCGATAATATAAGGGATATAATTGAGGATGTACAGTATCCTCCTCAGGAAGCAAGATATAAGGTATACATTATGGATGAAGTACACATGCTCTCCACAGGAGCTGTTAACGCCTTCTTGAAGACTTTAGAGGAGCCACCTAAAAACGTAGTGTTTATTTTAGCGACTACAGACCCTCAGAAACTGCCTATTACTATACTTTCAAGATGCCAGCGCTTCGATTTTAAAAGAATAAAAAGCGATGATATATTCGAACGATTAAGAAAAATTGTGAATCAGCAGGGAGTTTTTGCTGAGGATAAAAGTCTGCAGTTAGTAGCGAGAATATCAGACGGAGCCATGAGAGATTCATTAAGCATATTGGACCAAAGTATATCTATGGGAAGCGGTAAGGTAGACTACGATAATTTGGTGGCAATGCTGGGACTTGTTACAAATGAATACTTAATACAAATTACCGATGCAGTTATAGACAAAAGTGTAGAGCATTCTCTGAAGCTCATAGATGAAATTGTTTTAAGCGGTAAGGATATTAATACTTTTATAAAGGATTTAATAGGTCACCTGAGAAATCTCATGATCGTAAAGGTGAGCAATTCTCCTGAGGATATTTTGGATATGTCATTAGAGAATATTGCTGCTATTTCCTCTCAAGCTGAAAGGATAAGAGTAGAAGAAATAATGAGGGGTATCAGAATTCTTCAGGAGGCGGAGGAACAGGCTAAATGGAGCAAACAGAGCAGGATATACTTGGAGCTTGCTATAATAAAGATGTGTAAAATAGAATTTGATACATCTAAGGAAGTATTATTGGCAAGAATAAACAGATTGGAAGATGCAATTAAAAGCGGAAAAATAGCAGTAAGTGCGGAAAGAACAGCTGAAAGCCAGACGTCTGTAAAAGCTGAAGTAAAGAAAACTGTAAAGACGGTTAAACATCCGGAAACCGTAACTCATGAGGAATTAAATGCAGATTCAAAGATTACATTGGACGATGTAAGAAAGGCATGGAGGGATATTCTGGAAACCTTTAAGACAAGAAGAGCAATGGTAGTGTATGCTTCTATGATGACAGGACGACCTGTAAAATGCAGCAATGGCATTATAGAAATTCTTTATGAGCAGCAATATGCCTTCAATAAGCAAAGGTTAGAGAAGGAAGAGACTCGAAGACTTGTAGATGAAGTCTTTTCCGAGGTTTTGAAGGAGAAACTTAAAGTGAAATACACAATAGATATACCTGATAAACTGGAAAAGTCGCCTGAAGATGCACTGATAGAAACCTTTGGAGAAGAAGTTGTTGAAATAATTGATGATTAAAATGATACAACTTTATAAAGGCTTTGGAATAGTATATAATATATGGCAGATGTATATTACAATCATGCCGGATGTAAAATTGAAAAATTGTGCTATATTCTCATATTTTTTATTTGAATATCGAATTGTTTTTTAAAAAAGGTATTATTGTGACTAGGATAAATGAGAATCTACTAAAGGATATGTATGTGGCAATATGATTAAAAATGAGATATAATAAAAAGGTATATATGAGGAAATATAGCATTAATGCTTAATAAGGATATCGAGGAGGTTTTTTTAATATGGCAAAAGGCGGATTCCCTGGTATGGGAGGAAACATGGGCAACTTAATAAAGCAGGCTCAGAAGCTGCAGCAGCAGATGGAGACAATGCAGAAGGATCTTGAAACAAAAGAATTCTCAGCGTCGGCAGGTGGTGGAGCAGTAAAGGCTATAGCCAATGGTAAGAAGCAGTTAGTGGAAATAAACATTAAGCCTGAAGTAGTAGATCCTGATGATATCGAAATGTTAGAGGATTTAATCCTTCTGGCATGTAATGAAGCTTTAAGAAAAGCTGAAGCAGAGACTGCAGATGAAATGAGAAAACTAACAGGTGGTATGAACATACCAGGAATGTTCTAATAAAAGCAAGCTGCTGTGCAGCTTGCTTTTAGAAGTCATAGGCTAAAGTTTTAAATATTGCATGAATAAAACAAATTTTCAGTAATGTCATAAGCCGGACGAAGTTAGCCATATATTTACTTTATATATAGCGGGAATATGTGCAAACTAATGGAAAATAGAATGGATGTGAAATAGAGATGGATTTTTACCCAGTGATTATAGAAAAGTTGATAGAAGAATACGCTAAGCTTCCGGGAATAGGTTATAAAACTGCTCAAAGGCTTGCACTTCATACGTTGAACCGCCCAAAGGAAGAAATCGACGAGTTTGCGCAAATTCTTGTCACGGCAAGGAACACTATAAAATATTGCTCCATTTGCGGTAATTATACAGATAAGGATCCTTGTGCCATATGCAGCAACCCAAATAGGGATAAAAGCATTATTTGTGTGGTGGAACAGCCAAGAGATATTATCTCCATGGAAAAGGTGAGAGAGTACAACGGAGTTTATCATGTACTTCACGGTAATATATCACCTATGGCAGGAAGAGGGCCTGGAGATATAAAACTAAGAGAACTTATATCAAGAATAAATACAGATGTTAAAGAAGTAATAGCGGCTACAAATCCTAATATTGAAGGCGAAGCCACAGCAATGTATATGTCAAGAATACTCAAGCCTTTAGGTGTTAAGGTTACGAGGATAGCACATGGTATACCTGTGGGCGGTGACTTGGAGTATGCTGATGAGGTAACACTGTCAAAGGCTATGGAAGGCAGAAAAGAAATATAATAAATAAAAAAATAGACAAGTATATGAATATAACTCCCATATAATGTCAAAAATAAAAATAGGACATGAATGGGAGGTTTTTTTATGGATAAGCAAAGAATTTTAAGATATGTACAAGGCAATATAAGTGAAAATAAGCAGGAGGAGCAGCTTTTGATGGCAATAGCGGATGCCGTACAGCAAATAAGCAATGCTAGGGATTTTTTCGATAATGTCAGTGAGCCAAAGCTCATAGATTATGCTATATATTTGGAAGAAGCTGCAAAGGCTAAATATGAATTTCTAATTTCTGAAGCAAAAAGGCTTAATATCAAGGGGCAATACGAAAGAGTGCTTACGGAACCAAGAGTTGTGTAGGCAGAAGTAATTAAACGTATATTATAGACATATACTATTATAAGTTTTAGCGGATAGGAGGAGTATATATCATGGAGATGGCTGCGTATTTTTTAGTTGCAGTAGTTTTCCTGTACATATTTGCCAAGGTATTTTCTTGGCCTTTCAAGGTGCTGGGTAAGCTTATAATAAACAGTATATTGGGTATTGTACTTTTATATGTTTTTAATCTAGTTGGGAAAAGCTTTGGACTAACATTAGGAATAAATGCTGCTACCGTATTGATAGCCGGTTTTTTCGGGATACCAGGTATGGTGTTTTTGATAATATTTAAGTTATTCTTATAGTAAACATACATATGGACTTATAAAAATAAGGCGGTTTTTAGTAAACCGCCTTATTTTTATGTCTATCAAGCACCGGAATTATGTTATAATTGGTATTAATTAATAAAAATAGTATTGAAAAGAACTTTAGAAAAGTTAAGATAGGAGAAAGCTGCATGGAAACAAATAATTTTATTAATTTAAAAAATAGGATTGTAGAAAATGTGTCCAAAGTGATTATAGGAAAGAATGATATTATAGAGCTTATAACAATTTCCTTTATATGCGGAGGGCATATTTTATTGGAGGATGTACCTGGAGTTGGCAAAACTGTAATGGTTAAGGCTTTTTCAAAAACCATAGGAGGAGATTTTAAGAGAGTTCAGTTTACTCCGGACCTGCTGCCTTCGGATTTAACGGGGATAAACTTTTATAATCAGAAAACTACCGATTTCGAATTTAGACAAGGGCCGTTGATTACCAATATCGATTTAGCCGAAGAAATTAACAGAGCTACACCAAGAACTCAGTCCAGTCTTTTGGAGGCAATGGAAGAGAAGCAGGTTACTGTAGATGGTACTACAAGGAAATTGGAAGAGCCCTTTATGGTATTGGCAACTCAAAACCCCGTAGAGTCTTATGGAACCTTCCCGTTGCCGGAAGCGCAGATGGACAGATTCTTTATGAGAATAAATATGGGGTATCCGACGAGAAATGAAGAGATTGACATAGTGTGTATGGATAGAGGTAAAAGTGTTTTGGATGGACTTCAGTGCGTTATAGGAAGGGAAGAACTCAAGGAAGCAAGAAATAGCTTTAATGAGGTAAAAGCATCACAAGAAGTTATGGCATATATTATGGATATAATAGAAGCTACCAGGAAAAATGAAAGAATTATATTGGGAGCAAGCCCAAGAGGAACTATGGCATTATATAAAGCTTGTCAGGTAAATGCAGCAATGGAAGGAAGAGAATTCATAATACCGGAAGACGTAAAAAAGCTGGCACCTTATGTACTAAATCATAGAATTATAACAAAAGGCGTTAATAAAGGACAAGATATATACGAATTCATAAGAAACATTGTAAATTCCGTAAAGACTCCGGTGGAGGATATTTAGATGAGGTATTTTCTATGATATACGTTATATTCTTTCTAATGTTGCTGGGAGTGGCATCAAACGGCTTGTTGAAAAAATATGCACTTGTGAATATTGAATATAAAAGGGAATTGTCAAAGAAGGCTGCGGAAGTTGATGAAGAACTTGAACTTACTACTGTTGTGGAGAATTCCAAGATTCTTCCGGTTACCTTTATACAAGTACATGAAAAATTTCCTTGTGAAATGAAATATATATCCGATGTAAATATCACAGAAGTAAATAATTATATTCACCATACTTCAACTATGGTAATTATGCCATATCAAAGAATCAAAAGAACGTATAATGTTAGCTTCAGCTACAGGGGAAGATATATATTAAGAGATGCTGAATTAATTAGCGGAGATATGCTTGGCTTAAGTGTCACAAGTAAAGCCATAGAATATTGGCAGGAGATAGTAGTATATCCGAAAGCACTTGATTTGGAGGAAATGCTAGAGCCATACGGAGATTATATGGGTAATATATCTGTTGTAAGATGGATAGTAGAAGATCCTATTTTAACTATAGGTGTAAATGAGTATTCGGGACGGGAACCTCAGAAACATATAAACTGGCCTGTATCTTTAAGAGCCGGAAAGCTCATGGTTAACAAGTTTGACCACACCATTGATAATAATATTATGATAATTTTGAACATAGCATGCTTAAAACCGCTTTGGCTCGGAATTGAAGAGGAAAAATTAGAAACAGTACTATCTATAACCAGAGCTTTAATGGAACAATTTGAGAAACAAGGTATTCCATACGGTTTCATATCAAATATCCAAGGCTTTTCCTATAGGGATGGGAAGGATCTGATAGAACCAAGCATTGGGAATGCACATTTTTTTAGTATTCTGGATGGACTGGGAAGAGCAGAGTATAGCCCTAATATGAATTTTAAAAGCTTGCTTGAAACGGTAATCTACGGAGAAAAGAGTATCGGTACATTTGTAATTGTAACCCCTGAGGTTCCGGATGAATGTATACAGCATATAAATTCTTTAGGCAAGTCGTCTGACAAAACAACTTTAATATGCTTAGGAACTAATAATATTGATGGTCTTAATAGGGATATAAGGATTTTCAGTGAGAGAGGTGAAAAGAATGAGTGAGATATCATTTATTAAGCAAATTAATGACCTTTCACTATTTTTCTCCATATTCAATTTTTTAATAGCTCTTATCTATAAACCAAAGGCAGGACTGGAAGATTTCGCACTATATGCCTCAATCTTGTTTGTAATTTGGATTTTACGAAGGAAGAATAATAATAGAAAATACAGTATATTAGCGTTACTGATGCTTTTAGTATTTTTTCAAGTGAGAAGTGTATACGACATTTTATATTATGGAGGATTATTTCTTTATGGAGTGTATGCTGTTACTAGGAGTAAGGATATTATAAATTATGCTGAAGAGAGCGGTCTATTTAAAAAGAAGATAGCTATAATTATTATTATACTGTTATACGCTATTGTGGCTGCTGAAATAAACATTATTGAGACAGTGACAATACCGTATTCTATAATTTTTATTACTACCTCTGTTGTAATATTGAGAACATTACGATATGCCAAGTATAATGAGAATATGAGAAATATAAATGAAATAAATATTAAATTTTCAGCAGCAGTGACATTGATATCTTTCTTATTAAGTATTAGTGCTGTTAGGGAATTTATATTAAGCATAATGGCTGTTGCCTATGAGCTTATAACTAATATGATATTGTCAATATATTATTACATCTGTATCGGAATAGGTTACCTGATAAAAGTGATAGCAGTAACTGTATTCGGTATAAAGAAACTACCCAAATTAAAATTTCCTATGCAGCTCTCATTAGGTGATGAAATAGCAGGGAAAAGACCCGATACAGCTGCCGAGCTAATAAAAACAGTAAGAGAAAATGGCAATTTTGATATAATAATGAAAGTAATTGGTGTAGGTTTTGTTTTGCTTATTATAATAAAAATAATGCACTCCGGTGCTGAGTCATACAGTAAGCAAGAATCATTTAAGGAATCCAAGGAAAAATTGGAGAGAGATAATGCTGGACGTAGAGGTATATTAAAAGGAATCTCTGGGTTGGTTAGACCTAAGTCTGTTAATGAATATATAAGATATTACTACAAAAAGTTCCTTATAACTTCTATCAACCGAGGTGCAGATATTTCGAGCAGCGATACAACGTGGGAAATAAATAAAAAGACCGAAGGACTTTATAATAAGGAAAGCTTAAATAGAGTAAGAGATATTTATATAAGAATACGATATGGCAACTATACGGGAGATAAAAGCATTTCTAGGGAATTTAGAAACTGTTATGAAGAGATGAAAAGTCGGAAGTAAATTCCGGCTTTGTTTACATATCTTTATATAGGGATAATAAAATGTTGTTAAAGCTTTCGGCATGTCTAAGCTCAGAAACTAATATTTCAAATATAGCAGCTCTATAGTATATGTCAGGAAGACAGCACATAAGAGCGCGGTGCAATTCAACAGCTTCAAGTTTCCTTGAAAAGCATTGACGGATACATTCAAAGTAGGATACAGGTTTTTGAAATATTAATTCGTCAAAAGAAGAAAAGGCGGCAGAAGTATAATGAATAAATATTTTAGTAATGGCAGCTATGTGCTCTGTTTCGTCATCTTTTATACTTAGGAGGCTTTTTTTATGTTCATTTAAGGAATTTTCAGAAAGTAAATAATCATAAAGCTTTAGATTTAGCTTCTTATTTACTATACTTAGCGTTATTAGCTTTAAGGATTCTTCCAGTGATTTGCATGAACTTGACTTTGTAACGTCTCCAGTTTCACAAGTTTCCTTACTGTTAGCAGTATCTGCTTTCAACATATGTCTCCTTTTTCAAAATAAATATTGATATGTATGAGAAACAGAAATATGTTATCTATGAATATATTATGGTAAATGTGTGGAGAAAGTTACCATTGGCCAAAAAATAACTTATAATATATTTACAGGATATAATTATATGAAATTATTTTTATTGAGCATAAAACTTATAGTATAAAATAAGCGTATAGTATAGATAGAAATTCCAAAGAAAAATCAAATATAGTTAAGTATTTTACGGAGGAAAACAAATGTCGTTACAAATTATAATAGTTCTTGTTTTAACAATCATTATTTATATAATCTCTACTTTAGCGTATTCTGTGAGAATAGTAGCCGTGAAGACTGGCAGAGTAGCTGTTGCTTTTGCAGTTTTTAACGTGTTCGCGCTCATATCAAGAACAGCTAACAGTATACAGACTCCACTTTTGTCTAAAAAGATAGAGAGTTCTATAAGCAATGGTAACCCGGAAAGTCTTCTGTTTATGTTTAGATGGATTTTAGCGGCTACTACAATAGCAACGATAATTGGAGCACTTCTCATGCCCACATTTATAAAGGTGTTTAAAAAGCTGGTGGAGTCATTCAGTATACACAGATCTATTCCAAGGCTTATAATTCATGGATTTTCTAAAGCCGGGATAGAGCAATTCAAAAATAATCTTACACAGCCAAAGCGTTCAAATATAGCTCAGCTGAAGAATTTTAAAGGCTTACCCAAAAAGATAATCATATTAAATACTCTAGCATCGGCAATTTCGGTTGTTGGAGGAATGTCTGCCCTATATGCATCCTGCCTATTCCCGGATTTAAGAATGACTGGCAGCGCTCTTTCGCCAATAATAAATGGTATTGCTACAGTAACAATGTTTATTTTCATCGATCCATACATATCTATGCTGACAGACGATGTTTTGCGGGGAGAGTGTGATGAGCTCCAATTTAACAGAGTAATAATATTTGTCGTAATGGGACAAATATTAGGTACTGTATTGGCACAGCTTTTTTTGGTGCCGGCGGCTCAAGTTATAGTATTTATAGCTAAACTCATATAAAGCTAAATGAATTTAAACATTAATAATATTTGGAGGGGTGTTGGAAGTGAAAAAATACATAGCCATAGCAATACTGCTTCCTATTATGGCATTTCTTGGGGCAATGTACTTTTACAACAAAAATATCAACATATTAGATTTTAATATTGAAAAGGATGATATAAAGGCTGTTATAATCAATACAAACAGTGGAAGTTATAAGGTTTCGGATATAGAGCAGGTATTGGAAATAACAAATGAGGCGTCCAAGCTTAAAAAGTTAGCTAAGCTTCAGGATAGCTCTACTGAAAATATGGATCACCCGGAAGTTTATACAGGCATCTTAATACAAACTATTGACGATAAAACTTATGGGGGTCAGTTTTGGAAAAATGACAGCAGAGTAATTATGGACGGTAACGGATATCTTTGGCTTGTGAGTGAAAGTCTGCTGCAATGGCTCGATAAAGCAATGAATGGAGCAGAAAAAATATCACCGCTGTTAAACTAAAGAATTATATAATTAAGAGTACAGTATTTAGAAACATCTATATTCGGATACTGTGCTTTTTGTTTTGAAAAAAGGCGATTGGTTGTTTACGTTCTATATAGTTAGGGAAAACATAAATTTATGAGGTGAAATAAAATGTATAGAAGAAACGATTATATTTTGGATTTAATAGAACAAATATCAATGGTGATAGCGGATATAATAGGCTTGAAAAAGAGTAAAAAATTTGAAGAAGTACAAAAACTTGTTGATGTAAACCTAAAAAAGTTCCTCGGGTTGAATGAAAATACTATACATAAGCTTTCATACAAAGATCTTATGAATATAATAAGTGTGAATAGTGAATACGATGTAAGTAAATGCATAATACTTGCCGAGTTGCTCGATCAAGAGGGAGACGTGTATGGGGCTCAAGGTGAAAGCGCTAAAAGCTATGATATGTACATTAAAAGTATGAATATATTCATTGAATTACTATTGCTTGAAAAGGGCAAGCTTTTACAGCAATATATTAGCAGAGTAGATGAAATAGAGGAAAAGGTAAGAAAGTATGAAATACCTTACGAAAGTAAAAGTCTTCTGTTTAAATTTTATGAGACGGTTGGAAGGTTTGGAAAGGCTGAAGATATGCTTTTTGATATGCTTGATTGGGGAGTGCTAAAAAAGGACACTTATGAGGCAGGCATAAGCTTTTATGAAAATTTAGCTAAGAAGACTGATACTGAATTAATCAAAGGAGATTTTTCACTTCATGAAGTGGAAGAGGGTATGCATAAGCTCAAACAGCATTTCACGAAGCAATAAAAAGTCTATAAACATAGTAAAATTATAATAAAACCGCTAATGGGAAATATAAATGGAGAGTAATAAAGCTATGTAAACTCACACATTTATAAATAGGAGGTTTAAAGAATGAAATTATTTATTGACACAGCCAATATTGATGAAATCCGAAGAGCAAATGATATGGGAGTTATCTGCGGTGTAACTACAAACCCATCGCTTATAGCAAAGGAAGGCAGAGATTTTCTGCAGGTGGTTAAGGAAATAGCTGATATAGTTGATGGCCCTATAAGTGCCGAGGTTATAAGCTTAAATGCCGAGGAAATGATTAGTGAAGCAAGAGAACTTACTAAAATACACAAAAATATAATAATAAAAATTCCTATGACGGAAAACGGGTTAAAGGCAGTAAAAGTATTATCCAGTGATGGTATAAAAACCAATGTTACACTTATATTTTCTGCAGCTCAGGCATTACTTGCTGCAAGAGCAGGAGCATCCTACGTAAGTCCTTTTGTAGGAAGACTTGATGACATAGGAAATGAAGGAATGATACTTATAGAAGAAGTTGCTGCCATATTTGATATACATTCTATACAGACTGAAATAATATGTGCCAGTGTAAGATCCCCTATACATGTTATCGATGCAGCGAAAGCCGGAGCACATATTTCTACAGTACCCTTTAAGGTAATTGAGCAGATGGTTAAGCATCCTCTGACAGACGCAGGTATTAAAAGATTCTTAGAAGATTGGGGTTCAATGAAAAAGAATTGATAAGTCATTGAAATAGCAAGTGGCAAGTATAGTCGGCCACTTGCCACTTTTATAAGAGGAAATGTATTAATTATGCGATACTGTGTATTTTCTCATATTCCGATATTTTAGCTTCATGTAAAAGTGTAAGGCTAATATCGTCATATCCATTTAAAAGTTTAATTCTTGAAAATTCATTTAAATCAAAGCTAAGTTCGAGACCTTTTCCATCTGTAACTTTTTTAGCCTCAAGATCAATTTCTAAAGTGTATCCTTCAAATTTTGAACACCTTAAAAATAATTCATCTACAGCTTCATCCGATAATTTGATTGGAAGAATTCCATTATTAAAGCAGTTGTTATAAAATATATCGGCAAAGCTTGGTGCTATAATTGCCCTAAAACCGTAGTCCTGAAGTGCCCAAGGAGCATGCTCCCTAGAGGAGCCACAGCCAAAGTTTGCTCTGGATATTAATATAGAAGCACCTTTGTAGCAAGGCTGGTTAAGAGTGAAGCTTGGATTTGGCTCTCCATTCTCATCGAATCTGAATTCGAAGAATAGAAACTGGCCGAAACCGCTTCGTTCAATTCTTTTTAAAAACTGCTTTGGAATTATGGCATCAGTATCCACATTCACTCTATCTAAAGGAGCAACTAAACCTGTATGTTTAACAAATGGTTCCATAACTATTCCCTCCTGTATTTCTATATGATTTCAAGGTCTCTTACATCAACAAAATGACCGTAGATTGCAGCAGCGGCAGCCATGGCTGGCGATACAAGATGAGTTCTTCCACCACGTCCCTGTCTTCCTTCAAAGTTTCTGTTAGAAGTCGAAGCACACCTTTGTCCGGGCTGTAAAACGTCCGGGTTCATAGCAAGGCACATACTGCAGCCTGGTTCTCTCCATTGGAAACCGGCCTCTGTAAATACCTTATCTAGACCTTCAGCCTCAGCTTGTTTTTTTACAAGTCCTGAACCGGGTACAACGAGGGCGGTGACAGATGAACATACCTTTCGCCCCTTTGCAATTTTAGCAGCGGCTCTTAAGTCTTCAATTCTGCCGTTGGTACAAGAACCTATAAAAACATAGTCAATTTTTATTTCTTTCATAGGTGTATTAGCAGAAAGCCCCATGTATTCCAAAGCCTTTTCAGCAGATTTTTGCTTATCAGTGTTTTTAAAGCTTTCAGGGTTTGGTACAGCGCCATTAATTCCTGTGCCCATACCTGGACTTGTACCCCAAGTTACTTGAGGCTCCAAATCAGATAGATTAAATTCAATTTCAGAATCGAAAACTGCATCTTCATCCGTAACAAGAGTTTTCCATTCTTCCACAGCCTTTTCAAATTCTGTTCCTTTTGGTGCATAAGGCTTATCCTTCAAGTATTCAAAGGTGGTCTCATCAGGAGCTATAATTCCTGATCTAGCTCCCCCTTCAATGGCCATATTACATACTGTTAAGCGCTCTTCCATACTCATATTTCGAATAGCTTCGCCGGTAAATTCTACCGAATAGCCTGTTCCGAAATCAGTTCCATATTTACTGATAATACCTAGTATTAGGTCTTTGGCGGTGATACCGTAACGTAAAGTTCCATTAATTTTTATTCGCATGGTTTTTGACTTCTTTTGAGGAAGGCACTGAGTAGCAAGTACATGCTCTACCTCGCTTGTACCAATACCGAAGGCTAAAGCCCCGAAGGCTCCGTGAGTAGCAGTGTGACTGTCGCCGCATACGATGGTCTTCCCTGGAAGTGTAAGCCCCTGTTCAGGTCCCATAACGTGTATAACCCCTTGGTTTATGCTGTTTAAATCAAAAAGTGTAACGCCGAAATCCTCGCAATTTTTTGATAGTGTGTCCATCTGCTGCTTTGAAATAGGATCTTTCACATTAAACCTATCTACTGTAGGAACATTATGATCCATGGTAGCAAAGGTTAAATTAGGTCTTCTTACACTTCGTCCGCTGAGTCGTAAGCCTTCAAAGGCTTGAGGTGACGTTACCTCATGAACCAGATGGAGGTCTATATAAAGAAGACTTTGATTATCTTCGCCAGAGTGAACCAAATGCTTATCCCAAATTTTTTTGTATAATGTTTTGCCCGCCATACAAAACCCTCTCTTTCAAAAAATATTTCTTAATTGAAAGTATATCGCAAAATGTAATATAATTGAAATACATATTAATTATATTTAATATAACTGGAGGTTATACTATGGAAAATAACTTAGAGTTATACAAAGTTTTTTATATAGTTGCTTTGAGCGGAAACATTTCTTCAGCTTCCGAAAGCCTCTTTATAAGCCAGCCTGCCGTAAGCAAATCTATAAGAAAATTAGAAGCAATAACAGGCATAACTCTATTTTCAAGGAATTCTAGAGGAGTTAAGCTTACAGAAGAGGGTAAGGTTTTTTTTCATTATATTGAAAGGGCATTAAAAGAGATAACTGTGGGAGAGCGGGTACTCAGCAAGCTTAAAAAAAGGGAACTTGGGAGTGTAAAACTTGGAGTGAGTACAACTTTATGTAAGCACTATCTCATACCCAAATTGAAGCATTTTATTAAGGAGTATCCTAATATAGAGATAAAAATCAGCAACAATACCAGCTCTGTAAATATTGAGCTCGTTGAAAAGGGAGAAGTAGATTTGTGCATAAGCAGTGAGCCTTTGGAAAAGAAGGATTTTTATAATTTTATAAAGTTGTCCGAGATACAGGATACTTTTGTTGCCGGTAAAGGATATTTCGATTCTGTGGGTATAAAAGACAGCAGCGGTATTTTCACCTCAGGAACATTAATGTTGTTAGAGCCTGATAATATTGCTCGTAAATATATTGACGCATATTTTATTGATAATAATATGGAAGTAAAACCTGAAATAGAAATAAGCAACATGGATCTTTTAGTTGAATTCGCAAAGATAGGTATGGGAATTACTGTAGTAATAAAAGATTTTATAAAGAAAGAATTAGAAGAGGGGAGTCTTGTGGAAATACCTATGATTCCGGAAATACCCAAAAGGTGTATTGGAGTGATTTATCATAAGGATATACCACTCTCCATAGCAGCAGATACATTTTTGCAATATCTTTTATAAGCTTCTCGTAAAGCAATACATGCTTCGATGTAAGCGATTTGTTTAGAAGTACTATTTACTCATACAGGTTTTTCTTTAAATTTTATTTGTAAAAGTTTATAATGAGTTAATATAAAAAACCTATAACCCATTTTTAAATATTTTATAAGGATGGTGAAAAAAATAGAAAAGATAAAAATTGATATATATGGTGTTTGGGATAAAATCCTTGAGAATAAAAAGAACTGTCAAGGAGGTTGCGGAGCCTGTGGACTTAAAGCTTCGGGTATAGAGATAAAAAGCAAGGAAAGTGAAGCTGGAGGCTGCAGCTGCAGTTCAGGAAATAATACTGCTAAAACCACCGGAGAACTTGTTCAAGATTTGCAAAGTCTTCTTGGAAAAAGTGATGTGAAAGACAATATTGAGGTCAATTTTCTTGATTTAGGAAAGATAAATGTGCTTGACTATGATGTAGTGAGAACATTAACGGAAGAAGAATTCGAACCACCCTATGTAATTATTGACGGAATGGCACGATATTATGGAGGCATATCCTCAGCACTTATTTATGCTGATATTAAGGAGCTTTTACAATAAGTAATTATAAGCTAAAAAGAACAGACTACCTAATACATAGGGTAGTCTGTTTTCATTAGGGTTCCGGCTTCTGAAGATATTAAAATACGCAGGATAGCCTGCTTATGATATTAATTTATGGACAAGCAAAGCTTACTTCAGATGCCAGGTCTCCTAGATGGGAGAAGAGAATTTTAAAGAGATGAAAATAGCAGACAGGTTATGCTGTCTATAAGATTAGTATATGCATTTAATGGAAGGGTGTTACAAAAAGTTACATTAGGGAAAGATGAAAATGTAAGAAAATTTTAAGAAAAACTTAGGTTTTTTTTGGAAGTATGTATGTTATACTTTCAATATCTTATGAGATTTAAGGAGTGGAGAGAATGAATGTGCTAGAGGTAAGTGGAGTACATAAGAAGCTTGGCAAAAGAGAGATAATTAAGGGCATAAGCTTTTCTGTAAAGGAAGGAGATATCTTCGGTTTTTTAGGACCAAATGGGGCAGGAAAAACAACCACCATTAGAATGTTGGTAGGTTTAATAAAGCCTGATAAAGGAACTATAACCATATGCGGAAAAGATGTAACGAAAAATACAAAGGAAGCGCTGACACAGGTAGGTGCTGTAGTAGAAAATCCGGAACTGTATACGTATCTTACCGGGCGACAGAATCTTAATATGGTGGCAGATTTGAGGGGACTGAATCGCAAGAGCGTGGATGAGGTTGTTGAGGTAGTAAACTTAAAGAACAGAATAGATGATAAGGTTGGAAAGTATTCCTTGGGTATGAAGCAAAGA
>JAEZDX010000517.1 GCA_023417975.1 Bacillota bacterium | reverse complement strand
GCTTTGGAAGAGCTGTGTTAGTAAAAAATCTAGATCATACTGTAAGCTATATTAAAGATTTTAATTTGGATAAGCAGCCTTACAAGCTTACTGATGATATTGTATATGACAGCGCTTTTATTTTTGACGGCGGTTTTTACTATATAACCGAAGATAATGAAAGTCAGACTAACGGGTTCCTACTCCACAGACTTGATATGAATAAAAAGGAACTTCAAACCTTTAAAATATCCGGCAGCAGGCTTTTTCTCTCTCCGGACGGCAAAAAAGGGTTTGTTAACGGTGAAAAGCTTGAAGTTGTGGATTTTATTGAAGGTACTGTTACACCAACTATTGCTCCCGGCAGTGAAGATGAGCTGATTAAGGTGTTAAACCTTGCACTAAAAGACGTAAAAGCAAGCGTTCTATCACCTATCCCTCTAAATCCAGAGTATTTTACGGAACAAGCTTATAGTAATGTAACAAAGCTTATCGATAATGCCTTTAAAGGCATTCCCTCTAGTTACGTGGCTCTGTTAAAATCGCTGAAACCCGAAGAACAAGCGGTTATGCTCAGCGAAAACAAAATAAATGACTCCTCTGCTGAGGTAAAGCTTAAGCTTAGCGCAAGTGTATATTGGCTAAAAGAACTATCAAGCATATATGATATTAAGCTTATCAAGGAAAATGAACAGTGGAAAATTGCAGATATTCAGAATTCAAAATAAATAAAAGGCTGGGAATAAGCTTACTCCCAGCCTCTTATTTATTTGTCATATTGCATTTTCTTCCGTTGCCTTTAGTCTTCTCTTACGTATTGAAACTACTATTCTCTTTAACCCCGGAATGGAGTTAAAGATTATCTCTGCCAAATATAAACCGCCTACTACATCTATAATAACATGCTGCTTTACGAACTGAGTGGACAGTATTATTATTATGGAGGTGAATATTACTAAGTATTGTACTTTCTTATTCTTCTCTTCAAGTGCGTTGACTCCCATTACCATCAAATGACTCTCCAGCACATGTAAACTAGGAAAACAATTGTAAGGCTTATCGCTCGCATATATTAGTCGTACAAGCTTGGAAAATATGTCATTCCCCGTCACATCCGGTCTCGGTACATGGGTCTGAAACAAAAAGAAGATTACAAAGGAAACTACAAAGCCTATAAGTAAACTTATCAAGGTTCGGTAATACACCTTTTTATCTTTCATACAGAGATATATTAATGTCAATATGATAAATGGATACCACGCTATGTATCCTAATATAAACTCCTTTACAAAAGGCACCGCATTATCTATAGGTGTAATAACCTCCTGATACCCTCTGCTCGTATTGTTAAATATGGGATATAAGCTTGATACCACAGGTATTGAAAGCATGAACAATATATGTTTATAATTTTCCTTTAATTTTTGTAACATTTCCATCCTCTCCCAATGCATTAATACACCTATTGTAACAAACAAATCTTAAAACACCATTATATATTTCTTATATATTTCTTAATAAATTACTTTTTATTCATTATAAAATATCCAATCTATACAAACTTTTGTGTTGTATCTAGTTTGATAAATAAGCTCATATATATTTTACGAAAAAACAATGCTAATGTGAATAGCTTTTAAGTTTTTTTAATTTAATTCTAATAAAAGTCAGCTGCCGTAAAATAAAAAGAGATGTTCCAAATGGAGCATCTCTTTTTTTAGGCGTAATGTTTAATTACAGCTGTTTCTCGTAGGATTCAACCATTTTCTTAACCATTGTTCCGCCAACATAACCATTCTGTCTTGAAGTAAGGCTACCCTTATCTGTTGATTCATAATTAGCTAAACCAATTTCACTAGCTACTTCTAGCTTAAATCTGTTTAAACCTGCCTTAGCCTGTGGTACTAATGCTCTATTACCGTTACTTGCCATTTATATTACCTCCTTTTTAATTGGTTTGTAATATAAGTTTGCGCATTTTTACGGTTAATACACTATAGAAATAGAGGCAAGCTCTCCAAGTTTTTCTATGTAATTTTTTTACATAAAAATTAGACTATCTGAAGCTCTTTCGTGTATTGGTTCAATACTTCACAGCCATTCTCTGTCACAACCACCAAGTCTTCAATTCTTACCCCCAAGTTTCCCGGTAAATATATTCCAGGCTCTATGGAAAATATCATTCCAGGTACTACTTCCATATTATTTATTGAGCTAATATCCGGAAATTCATGTACCTCAATGCCTATGTTATGACCTGTTCTATGAGTGAAATACTTTCCATAACCTTTTGCTTCTATAAAATCCCTTGCCGCTTTATCTATATCAGAGCATCGCGTTCCCGGCTTTACCGCTTCAATTCCTCTTTTGTTAGCTTCAAGAACAATATTATATACTTCCTTTGCTTCCTCTGAAGCACTCCCAAAGAATACAGTTCTTGTCATGTCAGAACAATATCTGTCAGTTAAGCCTCCGATATCAATTATTACACTGTCTCCGTGTTTTAACGATGTATTGTCCGATTCATGATGGGGCTCTGCTGCATTAGCACCATACGCAATAAGCGGGTGGAAAGAAAAATTTTCCGTACCATACTTTTCGTATATATCGCCAAGTATTTTACAAAGCTTTGCTTCGCTGTATTCTTTATTTATCATTTCTATTATATCGGATACTGCCTTATCATTGACTATTGAAGCTTCCTTCATGAGCCGAATCTCTTCAGAATCCTTAATCATCCTGACTTCATCCAGTATAGGAGAGCCATTTACACAGCTTATGCCGTTTTTATACTCCATTAGCTTGATTAAAAAATGTGCCGGCCAGTTCTTATCTATTCCAAGCTTTTTACTCTCTATTATATCCGCCAGTATTTTAACGGAGTCATCTCTATCGTTATACACAATTTTTTCTACTCCAAGCTCCTCAGCTATTGGAAACAATTCATTTATTATGAGCTTGCACTTTCCATTAGTATTTATGTAAAGTACAAGCATTCTTTCACCGGCTTCAATCCATTTTCCAGTTAGATAAAATATGGAAGCCGGAGAAGACACAAGCATCTGACTCACATTATGCTTTTCCATGTTCTTTATCACGTTGTTTAATCTTGCAGTTTTCATGTTAACATCTCCCAAAAACTCAATTATTGCTGTGGAAACTTATTTTATAATTTATAGCCTTAAAAAACCAGTGAAAGTTAAATATTTTCTTAGGCGAGTATTAAAGGTTAAATTTCCCCATCTTTACTATATGCTTAGTATAAAACATTATATTTTTTTTGTCATTTAAAATTGAAGTTATTTCATGAAGTTTTTTATTGACATCTGTATATATTTGCCATATAATATTTTTGTAAGCTTGTTGTATAACAGTATATGATTTACGTTGTGAGCTACAACAGTTTTTAGGGTACTTATGTGTCTTAATATTTAAATTGTCATAATACCCTTAATCTTATTCAGCTATACTATACAAAGAGTTTTGCTCATAAATTGATGCTTGGTTTTATTACCTTATCAATAATAAGAAATAAACTCTCCTCTTTCGATAGATAAATTCATTGTAAATACCCGAGAAAAGCCTCAGTTTATCCCCTGAGGTTTTTTTCTTTTTAAAGTTGAATTTTCTCGGTTCCGGTATAATTATGAATTAGTATTTATAATTTTAATATAAAATATTCCATTATATTGTAAAAAAATCCAATTAAATTCATCAGTCAATTATATGAAAGTAGCGCAGTTTTAAACCCTGCTCCAATGCTGATGCCATCAGCTCTTTTCAAGGTTCGTCAACCTCAAATTTTTTTCAATAATTTTTTAAAAAAATTATTGAAAGACCTATCTATTTATGTTATAAATAATTGATATTATAATTATGCATCAAACGTGTAATTATAATTTAATTTGTCAACAAACCTTTTCCAGCATATATTGCTGTGGGAGGGTTTTTCTACTTTGTAAATAATTCAGATAAGCAGAAGAAACAATTGACCTGTTTGTCCTTTATTACAAGGGTCACCGCAAAATTATGAACTATAAGGAGTTGATACGGGTTGACACACTCAATGGTAAAATTGAATCATGTTGTGAAGGTTTTTGATGATGGTGATCATGATCAAAACCATGCCGCCGTTAATGACATTTCTCTTGAAGTAAGAGAAGGGGAATTTCTTACCATATTAGGCCCCAGCGGATGTGGTAAGACTACAACCTTGCGTATGATCGCAGGTTTTGAAAGATGTACAAGCGGGGAAATATTTATTGACGATGAAAACGTGTCATCAAAAGCCCCCTATGAGAGAAAAGTAAACACAGTTTTTCAGAACTATGCTCTTTTCCCCCATATGAATGTTTTTGACAACATTGCATTCGGTCTAGCTTTAAAGAAGGTTTCAAGAAATGAAATCGAAGAAAAAGTATCACAAATGTTAAAGGTTGTACAGCTGGAAGGAATGGAGAAGCGAATGCCTGATCAACTGAGCGGTGGTCAGAAACAACGTGTTGCAATTGCCAGAGCTATAATAAATAATCCGAAGGTTTTGCTTCTGGATGAACCATTGGGAGCTCTTGACCAAAAGCTGCGAAAACAAATGCAGGTAGAATTAAAGCATTTACAGCAGCAGCTTGGTATCACTTTTGTATTTGTTACACATGATCAAGAAGAAGCTCTTACTATGTCTAACAGAATATGCGTCATGAATAACGGTAAAATAGAACAGTTGGGAACGCCTGATGAAATATATGAAAGACCGAGCACCAAGTTCGTAGCTGACTTTATTGGAGAAACAAATCTCTTTGAAGGTACTGTAACGAGAACTTCTGAAGGCAATACAACTATTTCCATAAATGATGGACAAGAAATTTCTATGCTAAATATAGCAGCGGATATTAAAACTCCTGTTTGCTTTGCTATAAGACCCGAGAGATTAAAGCTAAAAGCTTCTCCGGGAAACTCAGATTGTTGGATAAAAGCTAAATATAAAGAAAGAATCTATATAGGTTCCACAATTAGAACCGTTGTAACTCTAAACGATGGAAAAGAAGTATTTATAAGCGAGCCTGCCGGGGACTTGTTTAATGTTTCAAAGGCTGAAAGTGAATTGTTTATCACCTGGGATCCAGCCAATGCGGTGGTGATTTCAGCATGAGTACGGAACTGAGAAATCTCGAACCTCCTCCTTCGGCTGAACGCAGAAATAGCTTTTCCGGCACCTTCGCAAGACTTGCTTCCACTCTGGCCCCGGTAGTACTGTGGATGCTTGCATTTTTTATTGTACCAATGATATTGGTTGTAATCATGAGTCTTTCCAAGCGCTCTGATGTTGGCGCTATAGATTATAGTTTTACCCTCAGTAACTTTGCAAAATTCTTTGATCCGAGATACTTGAAAATACTTTGGGACTCACTTGTGATATCATTGACAACTACTATATTGTGTCTCTTGCTTGGCTACCCTTTTGCATACTTTGTAGCCAGATCAAATAAGAAATATAGGGCCTTGCTTTTAATGCTTATTATATTGCCCTTTTGGACAAATTCCTTAATCAGAACCTATGCGTGGATTATTTTGCTTAGGACAGAAGGAATAATAAACACTTATTTGATGAATCTTCATATAATACAACAGCCTCTCAAGCTGCTTTACAATGAAGGAGCTGTTTTACTGGGAATGGTGTACACCATGTTCCCATTTATGGTGCTGCCTCTTTATTCCACCATTGAAAAGCTTGACTTTTCATTATTGGAGGCAGCTTCAGACCTTGGAGCAAAACCAAGAGAAGCATTTTTGAAGGTTACCCTACCACTAACAAAGTCAGGTATACTTTCAGGTTGTCTCCTTGTTTTTGTTCCTACCCTTGGATTATTCTTTATACCTGATTTAATGGGAGGCAGTAAGATAACCCTAGTAAGCAATCTTATAAAGAATCAATTCCTTGCTTCCAGAAATTGGCCCTTTGGTTCCGCTATCTCAATAATGATTATGGTCATTATGTTTATTCTAATGAGATTGTTCACAAAACTCGGCGGTTCCAGAGACAAGATGGAGGTGATGTAACTTATGAAGAAGAATACTAAATTAAACGTAGCCTATAATTTCATAATATATTTGTTTTTGTATATGCCCATACTTATCTTGATTTTATTTTCTTTTAATGAATCGAAGCTTAATGCAGTATGGACCGGTTTCAGCTTAAAATGGTACAAGAATCTTCTTTCAAATTACACAATACTTGAAGCCTTAAAAAATACTCTTTTAATAGCCGTAATAAGTACTCTTATTTCTGTTATGATAGGAACTCTTACAGCTGTTGGAATGTATAGATATAAATTTAGAGGAAAGGGCCTTTTAGACGCAGTACTTTTTGTTCCTATAGTAATTCCGGAAATAGTAATGGGTATTGCAATGCTCTCTTTTTTCTCGCTGCTGCAAAAAGCCATACACTTTGAGATGGGTTTGACTACTCTTATAATTGCTCACGTAACCTTTAGTGTTTCTTACGTAGTAGTTGTTGTGAGATCGAGGCTTCAGGGTTTTGACAAGAATCTGGAGGAGGCAGCTATGGATTTAGGTGCAACTCCCCTACAGACTTTTACAAAGGTTACTCTTCCTGTGATTATGCCCGGTATAATTTCAGGCGGCTTGCTTGCTTTTACTCTGTCCTTGGACGATGTAATTATAAGCTTCTTTGTGGCCGGTCCAAAGAGTACAACCTTACCGCTAAAGGTTTTTTCCATGGTAAAGTTCGGAGTAACCCCTGAAATCAATGCACTGTCAACTATTATGCTTATTTTCACTGTAGTTATTGTTGTATTGATGGAGCTTTTGAACAGGGCTGCGGCAAATAAGAAGAGGGTACTGAGATTTGCATCCTTCTTTCTTGCTCTAATCATCGTAGGTTCTACCGGAGTTTATGCCTTAGCTAATAAAAACAAAGGACCTAGAGAACAATTGAATGTATTTAACTGGTCGGAATATTTGCCTCAATCCGTTATTGATAAATTCGAAGCCAAGTATAATATAAAAGTTAACTATTCAACCTTTTCTTCCAATGAAGAAATGCTGGCCAAACTTCAAGCCGGCGGAAGCAACTATGATCTTGTTGTAGCAAGCGACTATATGGTGGAAACTCTATTAAAGCAGGATATTCTCCAACCTTTGGATTTGGATAGTATCCCTAATATAAACTATATGGATCCGAACACAATGAATCAAGCCTTTGATCCTGGAAATAAGTACAGCATTCCTTATATGTGGGGTGATGCAGCTATTGCAGTAGATACGTCCAAGGTAAAAGTTGATATTAAAAGCTATAAAGATCTGTGGAACCCTGAGCTTAAAGGCTCTATAGTTGTACTGGATGATCAGAGAGCTATAATAGGAATGGCGCTGAAAAAGCTTGGTTACTCAATAAATGAGACAGATCCTAAAGCACTTGAACAGGCAAAGCAGGAGCTCATAAAGCTTCAGCCAAATATAAAAGCTTATGACAGCGATAGTCCAAAGACTCTGCTCATAAACGGAGAAGCTTCAGTAGGTTTCGTATGGGGAGCAGAAGTATCTCTTGCAAAAAGAGATAATCCAAATATCAAATGTATAATACCGGATGAAGGTCTCATCCTACAGCAGGATAACTTTGTAATTCCAAAGACTGCAAGTAACCTTAAGGCTGCAGAGCAGTTTATGAACTTTGTAATGGAACCTGAAATAGCTAACGAAATATCGGAAGCTTTTCCATACGCAAGCCCTAATAAGGGTGCATGGGAGCTAATGGATAAAGCTATATTAAATGATATATCCGTATATCCTCCATCCGAAGCTATTAAAAAGGGTGAACATTTGAAGGATATCGGTTCAGCCATTGAAAGCTTTGATAAAATTTGGTCAGATGTGAAGCAATAAGGATAATTTCACTTGGGTTGATTTTAAAAAGTATGAAATGGACTGTCCCACAAGCGGTTAAAAATCGTAATGTGAGACAGTCCTATTTTTATGCCATTTCATGTCACATTATGATACAAACCCAATATATCATATAGGCTTTCCGTGCCTACTAAGGCTATGTTCAAAAGTAGTAGTAGGCATGATTTAGACAAGCTATAAGTGTCAATAATCTAAATATATATAGAAAGTCTTGAGCAATTTAATAATCCTTAAAAATAGGATGTTTTGAAACAGCTCAAGGTGAAGTTATTTGTTACTTTACTGTATAGATTGAGGTGGCACTTATGTGTAACGGAAGCAACAACATTAATAATGAGAATGAACTTCTTGAGAGTCTTGTGAATATGAAACCTTCACAAATGCAGTGTTTGAAGGATATTTTGTTTTCTAAAGCAGATCATCTTTCAGATGAAGATCAAAATACTCATGCCTTATGTTGTCCTGACTGCAGCTCCTCCTTCATCATCAAGTTTGGAAAAAACAGGCTTGGCAAGCAACGTTACAGATGCAACCACTGCAAAAGAATCTTTGTTCTTCCCACAAAGTCTCCATTAAGCTGCAGTAAAAAGCCTACAAAAATGTGGCTTCACTACGTGGAATGCATGGAAAATGGTATGTCCATACGAAAGTCCGCAGCTATAGTAGGAATTACCCCCAATACTTCCTTTCAGGGGAGGCATAAAATATTGAACGCAATAAAGTCAGAGTTGCCCAGCAAGCTTTCCGGTACTGTTGAGATAGACGAGGTTATTATTCCTGAAAACTTTAAGGGCAATCATTCAAAGGATGAGAATTTTTATATGGGAAGAGCACCGAGGAAAAGAGGACCTAAGCTATCTGAAAGAGGCTCATTAAGAAGTGTAAGGGTGCTTTGCTGCCTCAGCAGGAGAGAAGATATATTTTCCCAGGTTATTGGAAGGTTAAGGCCTGGGATAGAAGAACTGATGGATATGCTAACGGATAAAATAGAAGCGGATTCCATTATTTGTACAAATAATAATGCCGCTTATAGAACTGTGGCAAAGGAATTGAATCTTACGCTGTATAAACTTACTTCACCAAACCAAGTCATAGAAGAGAAATATGATAATCAAAAAGCCAAAGTTTTCGGAAGACAGCTTAAAAACTTTCTAACAAAATTTAATGGAGTTGCCACAAAGTATCTCAACAATTATATAGCTTGGCTAAAGTGGTGGTGCCTTAAAGAAATCCTGAGTTCAGGCTTTAAAGTCATGGATATGTTTCTGAAGATAGCTTTTAGCAAAGTTAACCTTAGGGTTTGTGATTTGAGGTTTGTGACGTCCATACCACAGAAAGCTTGACCATACCATGTTCATAACAGCAGGGTCTGTCCATAAACAATTACCAATCACTATTTTACAACAGAGCCTTAGTTGGATGTGATAGCACATATAAAAAATATAAATCTAGACATTACCTTCTACTAACTTTCACATTAAATACAGGAAAAGCTGTTGCAGAATGATTAAACTTTACTCATTTTGCAACAGCCTCTTACATGCAAACTATTTCCCCATGTTATAGACTTCCATGCTTTCCAAGGACATATCTTTTCCAAGCTTAGCAGTAACCTCTACAAGAGCCTTCATGGTATCTAATGCCGTAATGACCTCTATATTTCTCTCAATAGCTGTTCTTCTTATAATAAAGCCATCTCTATGTGAGTCATTACCTTTAGTTGGGGTATTTATAACCAAATCTACTTCTTTATTTTTGATAGCAGTAAGTATATTCGGTTCTCCCTCTTTTATCTTTTTTACTTCTCTTACCTTTAATCCGGCTTCTGTGAGAAGCTTTGTCGTTCCGGCTGTAGATATAAAGCTGTAGCCCAGATTTCCGAGAGCTTTTGCTATATCAAGGAACTCCTCCTTATCATGGTCGTTCACTGTAGCCAAAACTACACCTGTAGTATTTTCAAGCTGCATATCTGCCGCAAGAAATCCCTTATATAAAGCTTCATATACGTTCTTCCCTACTCCCAGCACTTCTCCAGTAGATTTCATTTCAGGTCCAAGTGAAATCTCCACTCTAGGGAGCTTTTGTGTTGAGAATACAGGCACCTTCACGGCCACAATGTCAGGCTCCTTATATATGTCCACACCATAACCGAGATTTACTAGCTTTTCTCCCAGCATAACCTTAGTTGCCAGCTCTACTATTGGAACACCGCTTACCTTGCTGATATACGGAACCGTTCTGCTGGCCCTTGGATTTACCTCTATTACATATAGGCCCCCTTCATATTCTATAAACTGTATGTTTATCATGCCCTTTATGCCTATGCCTACTGCCAGCTTCTTCGTATACTCAAGAACTTTTTCCTTAATATATTGTGATACATTCTGGGTAGGATAGATTGTGATACTATCACCGGAGTGCACCCCCGCTCTCTCAAGATGCTCCATTACTCCAGGTATAAGTACGCTTTCCCCGTCACATATGGCATCAACTTCAAGCTCTCGCCCCATGAGATACTTATCTATTAATACCGGATTCTTTTTATCCTTTTCAAAGGCATTTTCCAGGTAGTACTTAAGCTCATGCTCACCGTAAGTAATTTCCATGCCCTGCCCTCCAAGTACGAAGGAAGGTCTTACAAGTACAGGGTATCCAAGCTTACTTGCCTGTTCAAGCCCACTGTTCATATTCCATACTGCTTTGCCCTTAGGTCTTGCTATATCCAGCTTTTCCAGAAGTTCATCAAATTTTTCTCTATCCTCAGCAGTATCTATCTGCTCAGAGCTTGTTCCTAATATATAAATGTTTTTTTCCTTCAAAAATCTAGCCAGCTTTATTGCAGTTTGACCTCCGAACTGCAGTATTACTCCGTATGGCTTTTCTTTGTCAATGATGTTGAGTACATCTTCTTCAGTAAGTGGTTCAAAATAGAGCTTATCGGATATATCGAAATCCGTACTTACCGTTTCCGGATTGTTGTTTATTATTATGGTTTCTATGCCAAGCTTTCTCAAGGACTTAACTGCGTGAACGGAAGCATAGTCAAATTCTATTCCTTGGCCGATTCTTATAGGACCGGAGCCTATAACAATAACTTTCTTTCTGTCACTTACTTCAACCTCATCGTAAGTATTGTAAGTTGAGTAATAGTACGGTGACAGCGCTTCAAACTCACCCGCACAAGTATCTACCATTTTGTATACAGGACGTATATCCCACTTCATTCTAAGCTTATAGATTTCATCCGGGCTTATTCTTAACAGATGACCTATTCCCTTGTCTGAGAAGCCCATTCTCTTTATATCGTATAAGTATTCCCGAGAAAGCTCGTCTATTGAAAGACTTTTCAATTCTTCTTCTTTTTCTACAATACCTTTTATCTTATTGATAAAGAATAAGTCCATGCCGGTAATTTGCGCAATCATTTCCATTCTATAGTTTCTTCGTATCATTTCTGCCAAGGCGAAAATTCTTTCATCATCCGGCGAAGCTACTTTATCTCTCAATTGTTCTAGCCCCAGTTTTTGCATGCCCTTATGCTCCAGCGTATACTTACCTAACTCCAAGGAACGTATGCCCTTTAAGAATGCAGATTCAAAATTGCTTCCTATAGCCATGATTTCCCCTGTAGCCATCATCTTTGTTCCAAGAAGTCTATCAGCTCCATAAAACTTATCGAAAGGCCACTTTGGAATCTTCACCACAACATAATCCAGTGAAGGTTCAAAGCAGGCATAGGTCTTTTGCGTAACTGCATTTTTTATTTCATCCAGTCCATAGCCCAACGCAAGCTTTGCCGCTACTTTTGCAATAGGATAGCCGGTGGCCTTGGAAGCTAATGCGGAGGAACGGCTTACTCTTGGGTTTATCTCAATAACTGCGTAATCGAAGTTATCTGGGTTTAATGCAAACTGAACATTGCAACCGCCCTCTATTCCTATGGCATTAATTATGTCTATAGATGCCTTTCTCAGCATTTGATATTCTTTATCTGAAAGAGTTTGGCTCGGAGCCACTACAATACTGTCTCCGGTGTGTATTCCTACAGGGTCCACATTTTCCATGTTACACACAGTTATACAGTTACCGTATCGGTCTCTCATAACTTCATACTCTATTTCCTTCCAGCCTTTTACGCTTTTTTCTATAAGTACCTGCCCTATGGCACTAAGGGAAAGCCCTTGACCCAATATTATCTCCAGTTCCTCTTCATTATCTGCTATACCTCCTCCTGTACCCCCCAAGGTGTATGCAGGTCTTACAATTACGGGATAGCCTATCTTCCTGCTGAAGGCTTTTCCGCTTTCTATGTCCGTTATTATTTCGCTTTCTATAGAAGGCTGCCCGATTTCCTTCATTACATCTCTAAAAAGCTCTCTGTCCTCACCTTTCTTTATGGAAGCTATTGATGTTCCTATTACTCTAACACCATACTTATCCAATACTCCCTTATCGTGAAGCTCAACAGAAAGATTGAGGCCTGTTTGCCCCCCCATTCCTGCAACAAGACTATCCGGTCTCTCCTTTGCAATGACCTTTTCAATGAATTCTACCGTTAACGGCTCTATATATATTTTGTGCGCAACTTCTTTGTCAGTCATTATTGTAGCAGGGTTGCTGTTAATTAAAACAACCTCTACTCCTTCTTCCTTTAAAGCCTCACACGCCTGAGTACCTGAGTAATCAAACTCTGCGGCTTGCCCTATTACAATTGGCCCCGATCCTATAACTAAAACTTTCTTTATATTCATATCCTTTGGCATAACTATTACCTCCCGCTCCTAATTTAGTGTCTCTAGCAGCATTAAACCGCTAAAAATTTATCGAATATACCATCTACGTCCCTTGGTCCCGGACACGCTTCCGGATGGAACTGCACACTATATATAGGAAGGGTCTTATGCCTCATTCCTTCCACTGTACCATCGTTAATATTAACATGTGTGATTTCAACATTTTCAGGAACTTCCTTCACGTAGTAGCCGTGATTTTGAGAAGTTATATATACTCTGTTTTCTTCTAAGTCCTTAACCGGATGATTGCAGCCTCTATGTCCAAACTTTAGCTTTCCGGTTTTACCTCCCAGCGCCAAAGCCAGCAATTGATGTCCAAGGCATATGCCTACCATAGGCTTCTTACCTATAAGCTGCTTTATGTTTTCAATAGCTTCAGGCAAATCCTCAGGGTTTCCGGGACCATTTGAAAGGAATATCAAATCGGGATTAACTTCTAATATTTTTGTATACTCAGCATTTGCCGGGAATATTGTAAGCCTGCACCCTCTATGTCTAAAGGATCTTATAATATTTGCTTTTATACCGAAATCTATTATTGCTACATGTTTTCCGCTGCCGGATATAGTATATATATCCTCAGTAGTAACATTTTTAACCGCATCTACATTAGAATAGGCTTCCAGTTTATCCTTAACATACTCTTCACCTAATTCCTCAACAGTTATAATTCCCTTCATAGTACCACTGCTTCTTAGCACCTTTGTAAGAGCTCGAGTGTCAATCCTCTCCAGTGCCATAATTTTATTATTTTTTAAATAATCATTGAGTTTGATCTCACATCTGAAATTGTTCGGATAATCGCAGGCCTCTCTAACAATAAAGCCTTTAACCTTAGGGCTTTGTGATTCCGCATCCTCTAGGTTTAAACCGTAGTTTCCTATGAGAGGATAGGTCATTGTTACTATCTGCCCGTAATAAGACGGATCCGTCAATACTTCCTGATATCCTGTCATTCCAGTGTTAAATACTACCTCTCCTACAGTTTCTTCTAAATATCCAAAGGCTCTTCCTTCGAAGACCATTCCATTTTCTAAGATAAGCTTTGCTTTCATGATAACCCTCCTAACAGCATAAAGAACAAAATAAAAGGATAACTAAGAGAATAAGTCACAGACTGTTCTCTCAGCTATCCTTTACTATCATTAATATCAAATTTTATCCCATTGATGGAATTTTCCCCATAACAAAAAAATGTATTCATATATATACTCCCTTTCTGGCCTCACAGGACCAATTTAAAGTGTATTCTTTATATGAATTTTAATAGATAATGGTAAACCTGTCAAGGCTAAAAATTCATGATTAAAGTTCCACAAATGTCATTTCATGCCTATTTCCCTTTATTTAGTGCATCTTCAATAGCTTTAAGTATCACTTTGCTGCTGTTAGTGGCACCGCTTATTGCATCAACTTGTAAGGATTGCTTATCTATGACTTTATCAACTATCGCTTCCGCAGGCTTTCCTTTTCCATTCTTATGCTTTAATATATCTATCTTATCTATTTTATGAGCCTTAACCTTTACAAGCACTTGTGCCTCTATGAAATCCACATTACAGCTTCCTCTATATTCACCGTCTTTAACATTATCCAAATTCACGGTACCTATTTCAATAGCTCGGACTTTTTCCTTATAGCCATTCACCTGATGTAAATAAATTGTCCCGCCAACGGCACCAACAACTAAAACTGCAAGTACTGCTAAAATAATAATCTTAATTTTTCTTTCCATGCCATAACCCCCAAACCTCTTACTGGATATTATTGTACTGTTATTACATTATAGGAAAATTAAAGAATTATTAGAGTTTCATTAAAATTTGCAGCTTTTCGATTTTATATTTTATACCTGTAGATAATATTTTTCGAAAAATACAATTATCACTTACGGTTATTATACATAGACTTAAGAAGCTTTATTTTTTTATTATATTCTGCATCTGTAATGTTCAGAGGCTCAGACAGTTCATTTAAAACCGCCATACTTTGTTGTAATAATTCTTTATCCAGCTTTTCTTCCCTTTTTTCATTAAACTTTATTTTCGCATTTTCAAATTGCTCTTCTGTAAGTATTTCATTTTCCCTTAAGCTTTCCAATACTAAATCTGAACTATAATCTATTTTAGTGCTCTTCATAATGTGATTATATATACCGTCAGGAACATACATAATAGGCCCAAAAAAACCAAGAGCTGCAAGCAAAAAACCTAAGGCCGTTCCTCCTATTAGCCCGCCAAAGTAAAACCCGCAAATTCCACACACAAAGGATGTTACAATCAAATTCATTTTGTTCCCCCATTTAACAACGCGTTTTTTATAATACAATTATATACTTTTTATGTATACATTAACATATCATATATTACAAAAAAGGATAGTTTTCTTCACAACTATCCTTGTAAAATGTTATTTCTTCTTATCTCATATCTTTCTGAGTATAATATGCTATGCCTATAGCTCCGGGTCCCACATGAAGACCTATAACAGGTCCTATATCACATATTGGTATTTCTATATTTAAATTAAGACTTTT
>JAEZDX010000403.1 GCA_023417975.1 Bacillota bacterium | reverse complement strand
TTTGCATCTATGTCAAAAGTAACTTCAATCTGAGGGATTCCTCTTGGTGCAGGAGCAATACCTGACAATGTGAATCTTCCAAGAGTCTTGTTATCTGCAGCCATCTGTCTTTCGCCTTGTACAACGTGAATTTCAACTGAAGTCTGTCCGTCAGCAGCAGTACTGAATATCTGACTCTTTCTTGTAGGAATAGTTGTATTTCTGTTTATTAAAGGAGTAGCTATACCTCCCATAGTTTCAATACCAAGAGTTAGAGGAGAAACATCCAATAGAAGTATATCCTTAACATCTCCAGTTAAAACACCGGCCTGTATAGCAGCACCAACTGCAACACACTCATCAGGGTTAACTCCCTTAGAAGGTTCCTTTCCTGTAAATTGCTTTACAGCATCCTGAACTGCAGGTATTCTTGTTGATCCACCAACTAAAATAACCTTATCGATTTCGCTTAAGCTAAGCTTAGCGTCCTCTAAAGCCTTTCTCATTGGCTCTATTGTAGCATCAACCAAGTCATGAGTTATTTCATTGAACTTAGCTCTTGTCAAGTTCATATCAATATGCTTTGGACCTGTAGCATCAGCAGTGATGAATGGAAGATTGATGTTTGTCTGAGTGGAAGAGGACAATTCGATCTTCGCCTTTTCAGCAGCTTCCTTCAATCTCTGAAGTGCCATCTTGTCATTTCTTAAATCTATTCCGTTATCTGACTTAAATGTATCTGCTATATAATTCATTATTCTCTGGTCGAAGTCATCTCCGCCTAGCTTTGTATTACCGTTAGTTGACTTAACTTCAAAAACTCCGTCTCCTAATTCAAGTATGGATACATCGAAAGTACCTCCACCAAGGTCATAAACAAATATTTTCTGATTTTTATCTGTCTTGTCTAAGCCATAAGCTAGTGATGCTGCAGTTGGCTCATTGATAATTCTTAAAACTTCCAAACCGGCAATTTTTCCTGCATCCTTAGTTGCCTGTCTCTGGCTGTCATTAAAATATGCCGGAACTGTAATTACAGCCTGAGTTACTGTTTCTCCAAGATAAGCCTCTGCATCAGCCTTAATCTTCTGAAGCACCATTGCAGATATTTCCTGAGGTGTATATTCCTTTCCGTCAATATTAACTTTATGATTTGTTCCCATATGTCTCTTTATTGATATTATAGTTTTGTCAGGATTAGTGATTGACTGTCTCTTTGCTACTTGACCTACCAATCTTTCTCCGTTAGCCTGGAAAGAAACTACTGATGGAGTTGTTCTTGCACCTTCAGCATTTGCTATAACTACCGGTTCTCCTCCCTCCATAACAGCCACACATGAGTTTGTTGTTCCAAGGTCAATACCTATTACTTTTGCCATTTAAATTTCCTCCTTATTACTCTTCTATTCAAACTAATAATTGAAATTTTACCAATAAATTAAAAGTCTTTGGCAAGTATCGCTAATTTGCAACCTTTACCATGCTATATCTGATTACTTTACCTTCTCTTCTATATCCTTTTTGGAAAACCTCTAATACAGTATTTTTTCCACAGCTTTCATCCTCAATATGCATTACTGCATTATGTAGGTTAGGATCAAATTCTGTATCGGTAGGTATTTCTTCTACTTTTAACTTTTCCAATGAGTCCTTAAACTGTCTTATAGTCATGTCGATTCCTTTTTTCAAATCATCAACACTTCCATCTGCTGCTGCTGCTCTTTCCAAATTGTCCAATACAGGAAGCATAGTCTTTAATATATCTATGCATGAATCGGTATATATTGCTTCTTTTTCCTTAGAAGTTCTTTTTCTGAAATTATCATATTCTGCCGAGGTTCTTACCAATCTGTCTTTAAGAGCCTCTATCTCATTGTTAAGTCTCTCAATTTCATTTTTTAACTTCAAATTTTCGTCCCTCAATTCATCGTTACTATTCTCATCCTTAGGAGCTTCTTCTGAGTTTTCTATTTCTTCAAACTCTTTGTCTTCCTTAATTTCAGCTTCTTCAAGACTTTCATTCTCTTGTAATTCTTCTTTTTCTTCACAGCAGTCCTCAATTTTATCATTTTTTATATTTTCATTTTCTGCCATTCCACATTCCTCCATTTGATTTATACATAAAGTCATCCTCTCCATTTATCAAAGCCGTTTATATTTCTATTTAACAGCTCTATGACAGTATTTAAGAGAGAAATAACCTTTGAATAATCCATCCGTGTGGGACCAATAATTCCTATTGACCCAAGGGGTCTGTCACCTTTACTGTATGCTCTGGATATAATACTGTATTCTCTTGCCCCGGGAACATAGTTCTCACCACCAATGCTTATAGTAGCGTCCGCAGTCTCCGGAAGTATTTTCTTTAAGCTTTCTTTGTCATCTAAAAATGAAATAAATTCCTTGGCTCTGACTATATCGTTATATTCAGGATATTGAAGTATATTTGTTTCGCCTTCCATTATCATATCCGCATTTTCTTCTTCATTTAGGCATTCGTATAATGCAGGAATTATAGCATTAAATATATCTTCATAGCCTTGTAAATCTCTTTTTATATTATTAATGACCTCTAAATTTATATCCTCAATTGTAAGGTTTTTCAACCTAGCAGTAAGCATATTATTCAGTTTCACAAGCATTTCAGCATCAATAGGATTATTAACTCTTATCATATTGTTCTTTATTATTCCGCTGTCGGTAACAATTATAAGCAGTATACTGCCTCTATCTATATTAATCAGCTGTAACGCCTTCAGATAGCTTTTTCTTACCGATGGAGCTTTGACAATGCACGTGAGCTGAGTAAGCTTTGACAAAACCAAGCTTGCTTGACGAATAATTTTGTCCACCTCAAACAATGCTGCATCTATAAGCATTCCCTTAATAATAAGCTCTTCTTGAGGGGTAATTTGGTGAGCCTTCATCAATTTGTCAACATATAATCTATATCCCTTATCCGAAGGCTTCCTTCCGGATGAAGTATGAAGCTGCTCCAAATATCCCATCTCTTCCAAGTCAGCCATTTCATTTCTTATAGTTGCCGAGCTCACGCCCAGCTCATATTTACGAGCTATAGTTCTGGAGCCAACAGGTTCTCCAGTATTTATATAGTCATTGATAATTGCCTCAAGAATCTTTATTTTTCTATCATCAATCTCCATACAATCACCTCTTTGTTAGCACTCACCTTCAATGAGTGCTAATGACTACGATTTAAAAATAACATTATCAATTTCCTTTGTCAACTACAGGTATAAATTGATATAATGTCATTTTTTTTAATTAAAATATATTATGAGATTAATGCACCCAAAATCTCAATTTTTCTTCACTTTATTATATATTTCATATTCCATACTATTTATCAAGTATAAAGTCACTCATTACCGTATTTGACAATTGAATTCCAAGTTCAGTTAAATATAAATTATCGCCGTTATCAACCAGCATATTTAATGTCCTATACTTCTTTATCACATCTTCATAAACCTGCCCTATACTTACCCGAAACCTATTATAAAACTCCTTTTTGCTCACACCCTTAGTCATTCTGAGGCCCATGAACATAAATTCTTCCATGTTATCCTTCACTGAATTCTCTCTGCTTTCAACTATTCCATGTCCGCTGCGGTTAACCGACTGAATATATTTTTCTATGTTTTCGATATTATTATAC
>JAEZDX010000396.1 GCA_023417975.1 Bacillota bacterium | reverse complement strand
ATGTTGACAGATGTGCTATTGCTGCCATAATAGTTAACACATGTGAAAAGAAAATTAAAAATACTGACTGCAAATAAAATACCAAATGTTATTTTAAATCTTATACTGCTTATACAGCTTAAAGTTTCCAGTTTTATAAGATTAAGCATAAGTTATCTTTCTCCTTGTCCCTCATATTTATTCGTTTTATATGTTTTAAATATAATCGTACAGTCAAATTATATCTGCTATTTAAAATTGAGAAGTATATTTTAGTAATATACTAAAATTATACTTCTCATCTATTATCTTTCTATTAATGTTTATAAGTACTTTTAGTCAAAATCAACTAGACCTGATACCCCGGCAGTGTAACTCACATTTTGTTTATTCTCTGCACCTAAAGTTACGAGATCACCGTCATATCTTGTGCCCTTAGTATAATAAGCAACACTAAAATCTTGAGAAATAGCTCTTGTAATATCTTCCGAAACTCCTACATATCCTGAACCACTCCCAGCTGCTATCCATAGTGTCACTAAGTTAGTGTCTGTAAGACCATTAACTTTAATATATGAGAATTGATTATTTGTTTCCTTATTATAGTTTTGAGTGTAACTATTACCTTGATACGCCTTTAACGTAAAGTTAAATGCTCGGTCTGGCGTTTGGTGTGGATCAATAGCGGCAAAAGCTACCATTGAATTAACTGTTAACAAAGAAAAACCAATTATTCCTGCTATTATTCTTTTTTTCATGTAAATCATCCCCTCGTTGTTAATTTAATAATTTAGAAACGTTTCCGCTTTTAATATTATCATGATATTTGGTATATTTCAACATATTTTTCTAAAATATTCTATCTTTTCCTCAATATTATCAAATTAACATATACTAATATACATTACTTACAAACAATTTGATAACTGTCTGCTGGATTTTAAGTTATCCTATTAAGCAGTAAAAATCCAGCTAAGCTTTAACCTAACCGGATTGTTTGAGCTTTGATCCAAAGATCAAAAGTATTATTACTGGTGATAAAATTACTGCAGAAGCAATTATTGCCATGGAAACAGATGTTTTCAGAGCAATGAAACCGATGATCGGACCTCCTATGATTTGACCTAGTGCATCCATCTGACCATAGGTGGAAATAACTGTAGCCCTAACCTCCGATTTTATATTTTTATTTCTCCAGGCTCTATAAATCGGATCATTAGCGGTTCTCAAAATATAGAAACATAGATAGGTTGACAGAGCAAGTGAAAAGTTTCCGGATAGCCCAAAGCCTATCATAGCTGCAACCATAAATACGTTAATCAAAGTAAGTATCCAGACGTGCTGCAGTTCACCGGTTTTCTCCAGCTTTCGTTTTATATATTCTACAGCACCTATGCTGAGCAGCATTGCTGTGCCGTCAATAAGCCCCACCCAGACTACAGGCTTCAACTCCAGTATATCTGAAAAACCTGTATCATTTAAAAAGTGGGCTGTCCAAAGTCTGTCAAAACCCTCACTGTACAAGCCGTATATAAGTGCAGCTGCCAGCATAAGCTTTAGTACAGACTTGCCTCTAATATATTTTATTCCTTCACTAAAGGTATGCCACATTTGCTGCCAGGAATTCCTGCCTTCTGCCGGAGCAGGTTCAAAGCCTGATTCTTTCATAATAAACATAAGCAATACTGCTAGCACAATAAATAAAACTCCACCGATTATCATAGGTAGGTTTACCTTTATGGAGCCTATAAAGGTACTTATGACAATACCGATAAAGGCAAACAGCTGACTTACCTGTGTTCCTTTTAAATATATTGTATCCAGGTTTTGTCCCCCCAGCTCATCAGCTATCCATGCATCATCGGCTCCGCTTGTAAAAGTATAACCGATGCCCCATAGAAGCTGGCTTATAATAACCGCCGTAAACATTGGAATTGTGCCTTCTAGAATAAATGCCGTTCCAATGAGAATAATGCCTATTATGACGGATAGTTTTCTGCTTTTAATATCTGCAACAATTCCTGTTGGAATCTCAAAAACAAAACAGGCGGTTTCAAGCACTGTACCAACCAGTACGAGCTGCAAGGGATTTAGCTGAATCGTATCTATCCTATACACTTGACTGACTGTAAAAACAAGTGAGAACAGCATTGATGCTGCACCGGAATAAATCAAATAGACCGTTGACTGCTGTAAATTTCTCTTCATCAATCTAACCCCTTTGCTGATTATTTACTATAGGTATATATATATCCATAGTTGAAGCCTCAGGATTGTGGCATCTTTCATCATAATACTCAAAATCCGGTGCGCAGGCTGATATTTCATAACCGGAATGAGGAAACCATTCATACAAAATATATTCCCATGTTCCCAGTATTGCCTTTGAAAAGCCTCTGTCTTTATAGGGTGCAGGCGGGGTAGTAAATACTGCATAAGCTGCCTGAGGTATTTCTGCCACGTAAATATCCGAAGCTGCCTTATCATAGAAATCACCGTTTACGCCAAGCATATATTGAAACCGTCCTGTGTCCATATCCGGGGGAAAGCATACTGCATACTCCCCGTGTACAGAAGGCTTTACCACTTTGTAAAGTCTGTTTTCCCAGTCTTCAATTTCAAACCGCTCCCAAAAGGCCGGAATTTCTCTTTCACTTCTTCCGTTTTCATGACTGGTCCCAAATCTGTAACCTGCAACTTTAAAGGAGGCTTTTGACACTATTTTCGGCTCCATTACTACTCCGCTGCTCAAGTTATAGGTTTTATGAAGTACAAGGTCTATCTTTCTCGGTATATTATCACTTATATTTTGTATATATTGACTTGGAGAACATCCATATTCCTTACTAAAGGCTTTGGTAAATCCGCTGTGGGTATCGAAGCCGTATTCCAACGCCACGTCAATAATCCGTTTATCATTTTTTGCAAGAGCATAGATTGCATGAAGCAGCCTGCGCCTTCTCACATACTGTACTACCGGCATACCAACATAAGCATTGAATAAACGATAGTAATGATAAGGTGAAAAGCCCGTTTGCTTGGCAATTTTCTCCACTGTCAAAGGTTCTTTTAAATTATCCTCAATATAGTCAATACTGCTTTGAATTATATTAATATAGTCCACGTTAAAGCTCCTTTTGCTAGATATATAGGCTGACTCAAGTAATATTTTATTTATAAATCATACAGCCCATAATAGGATTATACAATACTGACGCCTTTTTGCTGTTCCAAATTTGTCATGTTTACGAAAATTATAAGCTTTAACTTCTTTTTCCTATGCGCTTATTCATGTATTTTGTGCATGCACCAATTGAAAGTACCATAGCAGCGGCTAATACAAGATGTGTAGTGTATATATCCGTATGATCCTTTAGCATTCCCATAAACGGAAAGGTAATTGCAACTGCAACATTACTGCTAAGACTGCTGAAGGACAGAATTGTTGCCCGCTTATCCGACGGAATGTGTTTATTTATATACTTAGTTGTTACAGGCTGGTACATCCCCCTGGCAACTTGCTGGAACAATATTGCCAAAAATCCGAACCACACTTTTACTGTACCCATGATAAAAAAGGACAGTCCCATCAGTATTGCCAAAAAGCTTAGGGTCCTAGGCTTTGTCTTTTCCATTATATAGTGACTTCTCTTTGACGCAAAAGCAGCAGTAATATTAAAGAGGAAAAATATTATACCGAAATATTTTACAGGAATATTTACCGACTCCATATAAGGCTGGTAGTACCAAAAGCCCGCTCTGTAAAATACATAGAAAACCATGCAAAACAGTATTATGGCCTTTAGCTTTTCATGCTTTAAAATATACTTGCCGCTATCTAAAATCTGACCATAATAATTTGAACTTTCACGCTGGTGCTCCTTCCAAACCGGCGGTTCATGAAAAAATAAAATTATGATGAAAGTGATAATCATAAAAACAATGGATACCGCCATAGGCAAATACATATTGATTTCATATATAAAACCGGCCAGAATTGAACCTATTGCCTGAGCATATAGTGCAAATGACCTTGCTTTCCCTTCAATCTTTTGATACTCATTTTCCTTATTTACAGCTGCAAGCGAATCGTATATCAAAGCACTATCCGCTCCTGACTTTAAAGATGCACCTAAGCTGAAAATAGTTTCTGCCAGCACAAAAACTATGAAGGACTTTCCTATAATATAAATAAACAAAGATATAGCCCATATAGCTGCTGCAAGTAAAATACTTACCTTTCGGCCATGCTTATCTGCGACAGCACCTGTAGGCACTTCAAATATTACTTGTGTAATAGCAGAAATGGATTGAAGCAACATTATTTCCGTAAAAGAGCAGCCCTTAGCTATAAGGTACAGCGTCAGAATTGGGCCAAGTATAAGAAGTTCTGCAAAACTGGAATAAAAGTAGTAGGTTTTGATGTTTCTTTCATAATTCATTTTTTCACTCCCCCTCATTGAAAAAAATTCGTCTGGGCACTATCGCTTCCCTATAAAATAAAAAAATCCCGCAGTGCCACTTTTACTAAAGTGACTCCGCAGGATTATTTCCGCGTGTAGGTGTATGCCCTGTACCGCTCATGAATAGGCCATAGCCTAAACAATAGATACACTCACTATTTATATGGTATATTACCACGGGATTTATTACCTGTAAATGGGTTTTAAACTTCTTTCTTACATTGGCAGTAAATTAACATTAATGTTATGAGATGTTAAAGCATTACTGAATTTTATTAACAAAATGTAAACTCATATTTCTCTTTATTAAATTTCAGCTGCTTGTCCTAATATCAATTAACTTTATATATTTTTACATCTACTCCCTGTTCATTGGGAATTACATCGGATACTAGCTCGGCTTCCGATAAAAATTGCAAAGCTGTACTGTCTGTTACTAATAAAGGTATGCACTTTTCTAAGGACTCACCATTATTCTCAATGAATACACGGCACTTATTTCCCTTAAAATCTGTTCCTTCCATCATATATCTAGCAGAAAGCTTCATAGAGCCGTCAGCATTGATTTTTTGCGTATCGACACCTTCGCTAACAATGCTTCCATTAAAATATGGTCCTTCTGCATTACCTGTAAAAGGCAGCATACATATATTCATTTCTTTTCCCTTAACACTATAGGTATTCTTTGATAAAATAACATGAATGGTCATTACTAATTCCATTATAATGCTTCCTCTTCTCCATTTTTTCTTAGCTGTTTTTATGCAGCCTTTTTTCAAAATCATCGCTAAAATAATTTTATCATATCAAACATAGATTCGTAAATTTAATAAAAAATCAAGAGACAAATTACTTACGGAAAACAATCTTGCAGCATCATTGAAAATATTATCAGCAGCTTTCATAAAGCTAAGGCTATGTAACAATAAACGGTTGATGGCACTTTATGGCTTGTCCAACCGATTTTCCTAATGATTGTCCTAACTTTCATCAACTTTTTTTTGTGACATAGCGCTATATAACGTAATGAATACCTTCATCTTCAGCTGTCACAAAACATCCCATTTTTTCTCCTTATTTTGAACATATAGTAAAAAAACAATATAGAATAAAGCCTGTTAATAAGCAGCCAAAAATGGTGTTCAGTTCTGTACTTTCACCACTTTTCACCTTCTTAAGAATAGAAATTGTATTGGCATATAAAAGCATTCCAAATACAATGGCAATAAAAATATTTAGTCCCATAATAAAACAGAGACCGATTTAACAGCCTCTGTTTCCATATGAAAGTATTTTATTTTGCTTCAGTCTTTGATAAATATATACCGTGTATTTAGTGGAAATTTAACTTAGCCTTCTTGTCCCTCTTGTTTTTTCTTAAAGAGTATAACACCGGCCGCTACTATAAATGCACCAAATACGTACACACCGGAATTATCCACTAAACTGCCTGTCTGAGGAAGTTTTCCGCCTTCACTTGTTTCATTTGATATATACTGCAGGTTAGTAGCTGCCGCAGCAGTATTAAATACCAAAACCGAATTCCAGTATATAGTATGTTCATTGGTTGTCCATTCATAAGCGGAATCTATATATGCTTTTCCATGGAATTGTGAGAAAATTGCTCCTTCATTCTGATTTGCCCCGCCTGCCAAATATCCTGGAGGTGGCAGTTTATTACCATCATTTCTATAAATATTGCTATAGGTATTCTTAACGGAATCTTCACCATAACCGCTTATATAGCTTATTCTTAAAGGGTTTACTCCCAAAATATAATTCATACTTGATCTTACGGCGCTTATAGTGCTGTTTAGATTATTCCCAAGAACCTTATTGCCTATATACAAATCCATAGTTGAGCCTAATACTCCCGAATTGCTTCCCCAGGAATAATCGTCTTGTCCAAGAGCAGTTCCCCAAACATTTTTAGAAACTTTATCAATAGTTTCTTTTGACCATTTATTGAACTGTTCTTTATACCAAGAAGCAAAAGTCTTGTCGGGATTAGCAGCACTCATATAAGAGTAAAACGCTGTTTGCTGCATATTTCCCCAATAATGACCTACAAAAGCATTTTCAAAATCTTTGTAATGGGTTAAGAAGTAGTCATTATATACTTTATCCCCAGTAGCTCTGTATAATTCTGCAGCGGCCCATAGTCTATCGTTCTTGTCATTTGTATCTGTATATGGTTCACCTGCTTTTGATCCGATATATTCAGGATGTGCTGCAAGGTATGTCCATCCATTTACTGCTGCAGCCAATAGTTTATAAGCATAGGCAGAATCGACATTCTTAAATACTACATATGAATGTGCCAAAGCAGCAACTGCATCTGCTGTATGAGGCGTTGGCTTAGTATCTGGCTTACCGTCTTCTCCTATATCTTGAATATATCTCTTCATATCCGGAGCTTTATCCGGAGTGGCATCTGCGTTTTGATCCCAAACATGAGCATAGAAGCCGCCGGTTGCAGTATCCTGCATTTTAAGCATAAAATCCAATTCAAATCTTACTTCATCAAGTAAATCTGATATGTTATTTCCGCTTTCGGGAATATTAACTGCGGCATCCTTAAACTCACTTGGGAAGATTTCATAGGACCATAGTAAATCTGAAACTGCAGAAGCTGCTGCACTTGTATATTTACCATAATCACCTGCATCGTACCATCCGCCTGAAACATCATGTTTTTTTGCACCGGTCTGTCCGTACTGTGACAGTAATGTTACTGAACTGTCTTGAGGAAGACCTGCTCCTCTTGCAAAGTCACCGGCATATTTTGCTTCCAAAGGCATGTTACCTCTCTGATAATAATAATACCTTTGAGCATCCACCAATAGTGAATTGAAAATATCATCACCTATCTTGAACTTCGGTGAATTATTCATGCCTGCTACAGCCACATAGTAAGTTCCTGGCGTCTGTAAATCTGAAAATTCTGCTTTTAACACCTTTTCCCCTGAAACAACTGCATCATTTTCGGTGCCTAGTGTTAATTTTCCGGAATATACGGTTTTGTCATCAGCACTACTTTTTATTTCAAAGGATGTACCTACTTGAGCTTTCAATATATCACTGAATCCGCTGACTAAAGCATATTTAGCTGCCTTAGTTGTGTAACCTAACTGATTAACTTTTATTGGTTCTTCAATTTTTTCACTGTCTGGCGTAACGATTCTCAAATCATTTATCCAAACCTCTAAATCCGAGCCGTTAGCAGCTTTAATAGGTATCTGCCTCACAGATCTTAAATCGAAGTCTCCCAATTGGCCAACAAAACTCTTCAATGGAATAGAAACATGCTGCCAATCCTTTGTTACTGTCACAAATTTTGCGATGCTGTTAGCTCCTTTATCCTCATCTTTTCCATCCCATGTTTTGGAGCCAAAACGAAGTGCCAAATCTTCTCCTCCATTTGCGCCCTTAATGTTAAATTCCAAGGTACCGTTTTCATAGTATGGTTCTAAATTCACTGCATCCCATCCATTTGGTGCAATTGCACCCATCCAGCTTCCATCACCACCGCTGACCTTAATGTGAAGCGACGGAAGGGTATTGTACATACCTGCAGCAGTACTGTCAACAGGATACCACCCATTTGAATCCACGGTTAATCCTTTTCCTGCAGACCAGCCGCCTGACACCTTATCATAAAACAGCTTAACATCCTGCTGCTGATGTGCTCCCAAGACTCTAACATTGGCTTGCTGTGAGAACTTTATAGTTCCTTCAGCATTAACAGCTGCAATAACATACACATTATTACCTGAAAGAGGCGCTTCATCAACATAGGAAGTTGCCTTTACATTTGAGTTAAGCTTTGTGAACGGTCCGTTATAATTGGCTGCACGCTGAACTATATAATGATCCGTATCTGCTGCAGCATTCCAGCTTAGCTTAACTTTGCCATTATCCAGAACAGGTTTTATAGCCAAATTTAAGCTTTGGATAAATACAACCCGCTTTGTTTGAAAAGTATTAATAGCAGCAGATAACGCATCAATTTGAGCGTTTATTTCTGCCTGAGTAGGTGCGGCCTTTTCAAGAACTGCCTTGGCAGCATCTATAACGCTTTTTAAAGCAGCCTTAGAGCCTGGTTCATACTGACCTATTTCCGTACCCTCTGCGGCACCATCGTAAAGAGCTTGAGCATCAGCGATTTTTTGCTTTAACCCGTCTGTTGACGGTGTTGGAGCAGTATATGTAATATTGTCAATCCAAGCTTCTCCATCCTGCTCGGGCATAACCTGAACAGCAAAGGATGTCACTCCCGATGCTTTAGTCTCCGGAATTGTAACCTTGAAATTTTGCCAATTGCCTGGTGCTGGATTTCCTACCCAGTCATAATCCGCTCCATCTGAATTGTAAGAAATAACGGGCATAAAATAAACTGTTTTACCATCCGGTACCTTAACATCAAAAGAAATAACTGACCCAGCTGTTATGCCCTGCGGATTATTAAGAACAAGCTTTGCATTAGGCCTGTTGTTTGTGTCTGTTGTCGCAGGAACTCCTGTAAAACTAAGCTTAAGTGAACTGCTGCCGGTTGTGGCTGTGGAAGCATCTCTGGCTATTACAGTTGAAAAGTTTGCACCATCGGCAACTTTAAATCCATCAAGCGTATCAGTCTCAAAATCAGCCAAGGTATACATTTTATCCGAATTTGCCGCCTTAACAGCTATTCCGCCCGAAAACGAGAAACTAAACAGCATTGAAAATGCCAGTACCGTAGAAAAGACTCTACTTGTTTTTTGTTTTATCAATATAGTCGCCTCCTTTAATAATTTTTATTGTCCTTGATAATTTACACAGTGTCGCCAACCCTTTCCCCCTCTACTTAAGATTAAAATAACGAAACTGTACTCGCGTACATTTCCTTTATTTACAAATGTTTCATGCGCACTATTTACAATGATTCCATCACTTACGACTAAAAGTAAGATTATGGATAATAAACACGCGTTTATTTAAGGCTACAAAAAATATCCTATTATTATTGCCCATATTCTAACCCCATGCTATGCTTCTTTCACTTCCATGCAAGATTCTCTAATTATTAAATCTACATTAACTTTATAGTTGGCGGAGCAATCTATTTTTTTATCAATAGCTGCAATAAGCGAATTTGCCGCTATTGAAGCCATTTCCGATAAGCGCATTTTAACTGTCGTTAATGGCGGATTTAGATATTTAGCTATTTCTATATCATCGAAGCCTATTAGTGAAATATCTTCCGGAACTCTCATCCCCTCTTCTTTAATGGCTTTCATAGCACCTATAGCCATTGGATCATTTCCTAGAAATATAGCAGTTGGTTTTTCTCTAGCCAATAGCTTTTTGGTGGCACGGTATCCTCCATTTTCTGTAAACTCCTCTGATTCTATTAAACTGTTTATCATAGGAATATTTGAATCCAGCAGTGCTTTTTTATAACCTTCATATCTCTCTAAAGCCGAAGACTTCTCAAGCTCACCTGCAATATAAGCAATCCTAGTATGTTTGAGAGAGATAAGATATTTTATTGCATTGTAGGCTCCGCTAAAGTTATCGGAATTTACTACTATGCATTTATTATAAATATCTCTATGTTCTTCTATAGCTTGGTCAATTATAGCGACCTTATAACCTGCATTTATCATCTCTTTAACTATAGGATCATCACTATACTGGCCAACAAATATACCGCCTGCTATTGTATTATCATAAAATGCCTGCTTAACCTCTTTGTACATTTCCCAATTACTAACCATTGTCACAAGTACTCTATATCCCTTTTTAGCGGCATCTTCAATTATAGAACCTGTCAAATAGGAAAAATATTGACTTAATGCAATACGTCCTCCTTTAGAATCACTTTCAAGTCTCATATCAATTATAAAAAGGCCAATAGTCATATTCTTGATTCCTGCAAGAATTCTGGCTGAGGCATCCGGCACATAATTATATTTTTCTATAATTTTCAGAACTTTATCTCTTGTTTTTTGCGGAACATTAGGGTAATTATTAATCACCCTTGAAACAGTACTCCTAGAAACTCCTGCTATCTTAGCTATATCCGTACTTCTCACAAACTCACCTCTGTCTATTTCGTAAACCCGTGTTCATATATATAATTATAGGTTAAAACCTCAAAACTTGCAATGGTTTACATTACATTTTATTCTATTTACACCAATTATAGTATTATAATCAAAATAATAATTCTAAGCAGTAATGCAACTCCATAATTATCTGTAGAATGTAGCAATGGTGACAATTGTCACATGAAGGATATTACAAATGTTACTAAAACATATTTTAATATCTGATAAACTTAGTGTATAAAATAAATGAAAGAAGGAATATAGATGGAAAGAAATAAATTAGAAAGAGTCACATTCATTCTGTTAAAAGTGCTGGGAATCTTAACAATCCTCGGAAGCTTTTTTGATAAAGATAAACTTTTAGTTAAGCAGGACCTCATACTATTGAATCATAAATCTATATTCGGAAGTGTATATATGTTATCTCCAAAAATAATGCTTGGAATGCTTGTATCAATAATAATCTATCTTATATTCATTAGGTTCTTGGAAAAGAGCTTCCGTATTCTTAGGAGACAGTAACAATATTCTCAACTGGCTAACTGCCGGAATACAACCTTTTTTACACCTTTCATGTATAAGAGCCTGTCATACTAGCGGGTAAGATCCCAATTGTGACAGGCCTATTTTTCATGCCGTTTTATGTCACATTATGGCACAACCCTAATATATCCATAGTCGTTCAGCAGGCGCTAAGGCTCTGTTCGGAAATAGTAGTAGACGTGATTCAGACAAGCTCTAAGTGTCAATAATCTTGATATAAAGTAAATATCTAATATTGTTGATAACTCTCATAGATCCTTGAAAATAGGATGTTTTATGACAGCTCAGCTCAATATGAGGATATTTATTACTTTCTATATAGATTGAGGTGGCACCTATGTGTAATGAAATCAATGACATAAATAAAATCAGTGAAATTAATGATATCAATAATGAGCATGAATTGCTTGAGAGTTTTATGAATATGAAACCTTCACAAATCCAGCGTTTCAAGGATATTTTATTTACTAAAACTGCTAAGCTTTCGGATGAAAGTCAAAATACTCCTGAGTTAAGCTGTCCTGACTGCAGCTCCTCCTTCATTATCAAGTTTGGAAAAAACAGACTTGGCAAGCAGCGTTACAGATGCAAC